>NZ_JUMS01000056.1:0-31010 GCF_001059415.1 Enterobacter sp. 940_PEND | reverse complement strand
CATCACTCATAATGATGGGGTCACAGGTTCGAATCCCGTCGTAGCCACCAAATTAAGATTGTCGATTTTTCGGTAATCAACACAAATTGTTGGGGTATCGCCAAGCGGTAAGGCACCGGATTCTGATTCCGGCATTCCGAGGTTCGAATCCTCGTACCCCAGCCAATTTAAAAAGTCGTTAAGCAGTTTGTTTAACGCAATTGGGGTGTCGCCAAGCGGTAAGGCTCTGGTTTCTGATACCAGCATTCCGGGGTTCGAATCCCTGCACCCCAGCCACTTAAGTAACAAAAAAGCCCGCTCTGCGGGCTTTTTTGTTTTTGTTTTTGTTTTTGTTTTTAGTATTGTGCGGCCTGATGCCCTCACCCTGACCCTCTCCCACGGGGAGAGGGAATGAAAACTAAAGTCCTAAGGCGTATTTCAGCGCCTGACGCTTCAAACCACCTGCACGCTCCGCTGCCATCAATCCAATATTACGCAGAATGCGCACCGGGGCTAAGTCATTGCTGAACCCGGCATAGAACAGATCCATCCCCGACTGCATAATAAAGTTATCCGCCATGCGTCGCGTCTGGTAACGCTTCAGAATCTGATGGCTGGCCCAGTTTTCCGCGTGCCCGCGGGCGCTGCTCAGCACATCCAGTAACGCATCGACATCACGGTACCCCAGATTCACGCCCTGCCCGGCCAGCGGATGAATGGTGTGCGCTGCATCGCCCACCAGCGCCAGCCCTTCACGGGCATACTGCAAAGCATGGCGCCGCGTGAGGGGAAACGCCCCGGCAGCCACCGGCGTAACGTTGCCCAGACGACTCGGGAAATTCAGGCGAATTTCCCGCTGCAATTGTTCCATTGAAAGCCCCTGCAGCTGGCGAATGCGTGCCGGTTTGTCGTACCAGACCAGCGATGCCCAGTTATCAAACAGCGGTAAAAACGCATGCGGGCCATTCGGCGTAAAGTGCTGCCACGTGCTTTCTCCCGGCGCATTCTCGCACTCGACGGTAATCAGCATGCAGGACTGCTCATACTGCCAGGCATGAACGCCAATTCCCGCCATCTGTCGGACCTGCGAGTTAGCGCCGTCCGCTCCGACGACGAGCTTAACGGCCAGTTCATCGCCGCTGTCGAGCGTCAGCGAATACCCGCTCTCCTGAGGATGTAGAGCCTTAATCGACGCCGGAACGCGCAGCGTCACCTTCGGGTGCGCCTCCAGCGCCTGCCAGAGCGCCTGCTGAAGCACGTTGTTTTCCACCATATAACCCAGGCGCGGCAGCTTTAGCTCAGCGGCATCAAACGCGACGTGGGCATTTTCCCACTCCCAGGTTTCAAGACGGCTATAAGGATGGGCGCGCATCGCCAGCACCGCCTCCCAGACGCCCAGCCCGCGCAGCAGATCGACGGACGCCGCGCTGATCGCGGATATGCGCACATCCGGTTTGCTGGCGGGATCGAAGGCCGGCGGAGCAGCCTGTTCAATTACCGTTACCTCAAATCCCTGCTGCGCCAGCCCCAGCGCCAGCGCGCCGCCGACCATACCGCCGCCGACAACGGCAACTTCGGTGTGTAGGAGTGTCATGGTCAATTTTCCTTATTGGAGAATCCCTTAAGTTTACCGGATTTTTGCGGTCCTGAGACACATAACCTTCATACTGGTCACAACCCCACCAAAGCATTACAATACGCGGCTTGCAATCCTGAGCTGAGCAAGTCGATGACTAAAAAACTCCATATAAAAACCTGGGGCTGTCAGATGAACGAATACGATTCATCCAAGATGGCCGATCTGCTGGATTCAACCCACGGATACCAGCTGACAGAAAATGTGAAAGAAGCGGACGTGCTGCTGCTGAACACCTGTTCGATTCGTGAAAAAGCGCAGGAAAAAGTCTTTCACGTGTTAGGCCGCTGGAAGCTTCTCAAGCGAAAAAATCCGGACCTGATCATCGGCGTGGGTGGCTGCGTTGCGTCGCAGGAAGGTAAGCTGATCCGCCAGAGAGCCCCGTATGTGGATATTGTCTTTGGTCCTCAGACCCTGCACCGCCTGCCGGAGATGATCAATCAGGTTCGCGGCAGCCGCAGCCCGGTCGTTGACGTCAGCTTCCCGGAAATCGAAAAGTTTGACCGTCTGCCGGAGCCGCGCGCCGATGGCCCGACCGCCTTCGTCTCCATCATGGAAGGCTGCAACAAATACTGCACTTACTGCGTGGTGCCTTACACCCGCGGTGAAGAAGTCAGCCGTCCGGCAGACGATATTCTGTTTGAAATTGCGCAGCTTGCCGCACAGGGCGTTCGCGAAGTGAATCTGCTGGGCCAGAACGTAAACGCCTGGCGCGGGGAAAACTACGACGGCACCACCGGCAGCTTTGCCGAGCTGCTGCGTCTGGTGGCCGCGATTGACGGTATAGACCGCATTCGCTTTACCACCAGCCACCCGATGGAGTTTACCGACGACATCATTGACGTGTATCGCGATACGCCAGAGCTGGTGAGCTTCCTGCACCTGCCGATTCAGTGTGGCTCTGACCGCGTGCTGAACCTGATGGGCCGCCCGCATACGGTGCTGGAGTACAAGTCCACCATTCGCAAGCTGCGTGAAGCACGTCCGGATATCCAGATCAGCTCCGACTTTATCGTCGGCTTCCCTGGCGAAACCGCTGATGACTTCGAGCGCACCATGAAGCTCATCGGTGAAGTGAATTTTGACGTCAGCTACAGCTTCATCTTCTCTGCGCGTCCTGGAACACCTGCGGCCGATATGGTTGACGATGTGCCGGAAGAAGAGAAAAAGCAGCGTCTGTATATTCTGCAGGAGCGTATTAACCAGCAGGCCAACGCGTGGAGCCGCCGTATGCTCGGCACCGTTCAGCGCATTCTGGTGGAAGGCACCTCCCGCAAGAGCATTATGGAACTCTCTGGTCGTACCGAAAACAACCGCGTGGTGAACTTCGAAGGCACCCCGGATATGATCGGTAAATTCGTGGACGTCGAGATTGTTGAAGTGCTGACCAACTCGCTGCGCGCGAAGCTGGTACGCACCGAGGACGAAATGGGCCTGCGTATTGCCGAGTCACCGGAATCCGTGATCTCTCGTACCCGTAAAGAAAACGATTCTGGCGTGGGGATTTACCAGCCTTAATCCTCCTGGCCTGCCTTTCCGGCAGGCCTTGTATTTCCTCTCATCGTCCCCAATATCTTCCGCAACGCTTGCGCCTTTATTCTGTGGCGTGAATAATTTCGGTAATGACCGTTTTATTACGCCCTATCGCAATGGGTCAGTTAAACAATTAAAGAGGAACAGTTTGAATATAGATACGCGTGAAATTAGCCTTGAGCCAGCAGACAACGCTCGCCTGCTGAGCCTGTGCGGGCCGTTTGATGACAACATCAAACAACTGGAGCGACGTCTGGGTATCGAAATCAATCGTCGCGATAATCATTTCAAACTTACCGGACGCCCTATCTGCGTCAACGCCGCTGCGGACATTCTGCGTAGCCTGTATGTTGATACCGCCCCAATGCGCGGCGAAACGCAGGATATAGAGCCGGAACAGATCCACCTCGCCATTAAAGAGGCGCGCGTGCTTGAGCAAAGCGCGGAAAGCGTGCCGGACTACGGTAAAGCAATCAATATCAAGACCAAACGTGGCGTCATTAAGCCGCGTACGCCAAACCAGGCGCAGTACATCGCCAATATCCTCGACCATGACATCACCTTCGGCGTGGGTCCGGCGGGTACGGGTAAAACCTATCTGGCCGTTGCCGCTGCGGTAGATGCGCTGGAACGCCAGGAGATCCGTCGCATCCTGCTGACCCGCCCTGCCGTCGAAGCGGGCGAAAAGCTGGGCTTCCTGCCGGGCGATCTGAGTCAAAAGGTCGACCCGTATCTGCGTCCTTTATACGATGCGCTGTTCGAGATGCTCGGCTTTGAGAAGGTCGAGAAGCTCATTGAGCGTAACGTTATCGAAGTTGCCCCGCTCGCCTACATGCGCGGTCGTACGCTGAACGATGCGTTCATCATTCTCGATGAGAGCCAGAACACCACCATCGAACAGATGAAGATGTTCCTGACGCGTATCGGCTTTAACTCGAAAGCGGTCATTACCGGAGACGTCACCCAGATCGACCTGCCGCGCAGCACCAAATCAGGACTGCGCCACGCGATTGAGGTGCTGGCCGAGGTCGACGAAATCAGCTTTAACTTCTTCCACAGTGAAGATGTGGTACGCCACCCGGTGGTCGCGCGTATCGTTAACGCCTATGAAGCCTGGGAAGAGGCGGATCAGAAGCGTAAGGCCGAACTGGCCGCAGAACGTAAGCGCGAAGCGCAGGAGCAAGAACAGAAATGAGTCAGGTGATCCTCGATTTACAGCTGGCCTGTGAAGACAATTCCGGCATGCCAGATGAGGCACAGTTTCAGAAATGGCTGGATGCCGTTATTCCTCAGTTTCAGGAAGAATCAGAAGTGACGATTCGCCTGGTGGATGAAGCAGAAAGCCATGAGCTTAACCTGACCTATCGCGGGAAAGATAAGCCGACCAACGTGCTCTCTTTCCCGTTTGAAGCGCCTCCGGGCATTGAGATGCCGCTGCTGGGCGATCTGATCATCTGCCGTCAGGTGGTTGAACAGGAAGCGAAAGAGCAGCAAAAGCCGCTTGAGGCCCACTGGGCGCATATGGTGGTACACGGCAGCCTGCATCTGCTCGGCTACGATCACATTGAAGATGACGAAGCGGAAGAGATGGAGTCCCTCGAGACAGAGATAATGCTTGCTCTGGGCTATGAGGATCCGTACATTGCCGAGAAAGAATAGTCCGTCACCTGACGGACTCACATGCCGCCACGAAAGGATATCGCGTGGCGGTAAACGTTGAACTAACAAGAGAACCCTTAACAAACGCCATGAGCGACGACAATTCACACAGTAGCGACACGACAACCAGTAAAAAGGGATTTTTCTCCCTCATTCTGAACCAGCTTTTCCACGGCGAACCCAAAAACCGTGATGAGCTGCTGGAGCTGATTCGTGATTCCGGGCAGAACGACCTTATCGACGAAGATACGCGCGAAATGCTCGAAGGGGTTATGGACATCGCCGACCAGCGCGTTCGCGATATCATGATCCCCCGCTCGCAGATGATCACCCTGAAACGTAACCAGACTCTGGACGAGTGCCTCGATGTGATCATCGAATCCGCCCACTCGCGTTTCCCGGTCATCAGCGAAGACAAAGATCACATCGAAGGGATTTTGATGGCGAAAGATCTGCTGCCGTTTATGCGCAGCGATGCCGAAGCCTTCAGCATGGAAAAAGTGTTACGCCAGGCCGTGGTTGTGCCGGAAAGTAAACGTGTGGATCGGATGTTGAAAGAATTTCGCTCTCAGCGTTACCACATGGCGATTGTTATTGATGAGTTTGGTGGCGTTTCCGGTCTGGTCACGATCGAGGATATTCTTGAGCTGATCGTGGGCGAAATCGAAGACGAGTACGACGAAGAAGAAGATATCGACTTCCGTCAGCTTAGCCGCCACACCTGGACCGTGCGCGCGCTGGCCTCCATCGAGGACTTCAACGACGCCTTCGGTACCCACTTCAGCGATGAAGAGGTCGATACCATTGGCGGGCTGGTGATGCAGGCCTTTGGCCACCTCCCGGCGCGCGGTGAGACCGTTGACATCGACGGTTACCAGTTCAAAGTGGCAATGGCCGACAGCCGACGTATTATACAGGTTCACGTCAGAACGCCGGACGACTCACCGGTGCCAAAACTGGAAGATTAATGTAAATGGCATTTGCCCCACTGCTTGAACGCCAGCGCGTCCGTTTGCTGCTGGCGCTGTTACTCGGAGCCAGCGGTACGCTGGCTTTTTCTCCTTACGATATCTGGCCCGCCGCCATTCTCTCCCTGATGGGGCTTCAGGGCCTGACCCTGAATCGTCGTCCGGTACAGGCTGCTGCCATCGGTTACTTCTGGGGGCTGGGGCTGTTTGGCTCAGGTATCAACTGGGTCTATGTCAGCATCGCCCAGTTTGGCGGTATGCCTGGCCCGGTAAACGTCTTCCTGGTGGTATTGCTCGCCGCGTATCTCTCGCTCTATACCGGTCTGTTCGCCGGCATCCTTTCTCGCCTGTGGCCAAAAACCACCTGGCTGCGCGTCGCCATTGCCGCGCCGGTAGTCTGGCAGATAACCGAGTTCCTGCGCGGCTGGGTGCTGACGGGCTTCCCGTGGCTACAGTTCGGCTACAGCCAGATTGACGGCCCCCTGAAGGGGCTGGCGCCGGTAATGGGCGTTGAGGCCATCAACTTCCTGCTGATGGTGGTGAGCGGCCTGCTGGTATTAGCGCTGGTCACACGCTGCTGGAAGCCGCTGGCTGTGGCGCTGGTGCTGTTTGCCCTGCCCTTCCCGCTGCGCTATATCCAGTGGTTCACGCCCGAGCCAGAGCGCACCATGCAGGTTTCCATGGTGCAGGGGAACATCCCGCAGTCCATGAAGTGGGACGAGAAAGAACTGCTGAATACGCTGAAGATCTACGCCAACGCCACCGAAGAGGTGATGGGAAAATCACAGCTGATTATCTGGCCGGAGTCTGCCATTCCCGATCTGGAGCTCAACCAGCAGCCGTTCCTCAACATGATGAACGACCTGCTGCTGGCGCGCGGCAGCACCCTGATCACCGGGATTGTCGATGCGCGTCTGAATCAGCAGAACCGCTACGACACCTACAACAGCATCATTACGCTCGGGAAAGGTAGCGAGTACAGCTACCACTCCACAGACCGGTACAACAAAAATCACCTGGTGCCATTTGGTGAATTTGTCCCGCTGGAGTCGATTCTGCGCCCGCTGGCCCCGTTCTTTGACCTGCCGATGTCCTCTTTCAGCCGCGGCCCGTACGTACAGCCTCAGCTGCACGCGCACGGCCTGGCCCTGACGGCGGCCATCTGCTACGAAATCATTCTCGGCGAGCAGGTACGCGATAACTTCCGCCCGGATACCGACTATCTGCTGACCATCTCCAATGATGCCTGGTTTGGTAAGTCAATCGGGCCGTGGCAGCACTTCCAGATGGCACGTATGCGCTCTCTGGAGCTGGCGCGTCCGCTGCTGCGCAGCACCAACAACGGCATCACCGCCGTGATTGGTCCGCAGGGCGAGATTCAGGCGATGATCCCGCAGTTTACACGCGAGGTGCTGACCACTAAAGTCACGCCAACCACGGGGCTGACGCCATATGCGCGCACCGGCAACTGGCCGCTGTGGGTACTGACCGCGCTGTTCGGCTTTGGCGCGGTGCTGATGAGCCTGCGTCAGCGTCGTAAATAACCTTTCCTTCTGTTGCCGGGTGGCGTAGCCGCCACCCGACAATTTTCTCCAGACTCCCATTCTGGCACGCCTATTGCTTTGTTTATTCAGGTAAACGCAGTTTGGCTTAACGTGCAACTTTGTCGCACCAGCGTAGATCATCGGCAGCACCGAAACGGTGCAACGGGAGATATTTGCCTCTGAATGGTGCGGCGCGCTTCGCAAAAATAAACAATAACGCAGCAAAATCTTTACATTAAGCCAGACTAAATGTTAACAAGCTTGCATAACACTGCACTCGCACTGCGCGAGATATAACAACATCACAATGGGTATCAATGCGTCGCTGGCGCTGATAAAAAAGGAGTTGGGTATGCAATTACGTAAACTGGCCACAGCAATGCTGGTTATGGGAATGTCTGCAGGCGTGGTTCACGCTGAAGATGCTCCGGCAGCAGGCAGCACTCTCGACAAGATTGCCAAAAACGGCGTCATCGTGGTCGGCCACCGTGAATCTTCAGTCCCGTTCTCTTACTACGACAACACGCAAAAAGTCGTGGGCTATTCACAGGATTACTCCAACGCCATCGTTGAAGCTGTGAAGAAAAAGCTGAACAAACCTGACCTGCAGGTGAAGCTGATCCCAATCACTTCACAGAACCGTATTCCACTGCTGCAAAACGGCACCTTTGACTTCGAGTGTGGCTCCACCACCAACAACCTCGAGCGTCAGAAACAGGCTGCCTTCTCTGACACTATCTTTGTCGTGGGCACCCGTCTGCTGACGAAGAAAGGCGGCGAGATCAAAGACTTCGCTGACCTGAAAGGCAAAGCGGTTGTTGTGACCTCTGGTACGACGTCAGAAGTGCTGCTGCACAAGCTGAACGACGAGAAGAAAATGGATATGCGCATCATCAGCGCGAAAGACCATGGCGACTCCTTCCGTACCCTGGAAAGCGGTCGTGCCGTCGCGTTTATGATGGATGATGCTCTGCTGGCGGGCGAACGTGCGAAAGCGAAAAAACCAGACAACTGGGATATCGTCGGTACCGCGCAGTCCAAAGAAGCCTACGGCTGTATGCTGCGTAAAGACGATCCGCAGTTCAAAAAGCTGATCGATGACACCATCGCTCAGGTGCAGACCTCCGGCGAAGCGGAGAAATGGTTCGACAAGTGGTTCAAGAACCCGATTCCACCAAAAAACCTGAACATGAATTTTGAACTGTCTGACGACATGAAAGCGCTGTTCAAATCACCAAATGACAAGGCTCTTAACTAATTAGAACTACAGGGGCGGGATCTCCTGCCCTCTCGATTGTCGGGAAGCATGGACAGACTATACGTTGAGTGGTCGTTCCCCACTCAGCGCGAAAAATGAGCTTCTCACCAATCTTCGAGGGTAGCGCTGCTACCCTTTTTTTTCTGGAGTTTATTATGTCAATAGACTGGAACTGGGGCATATTCCTGCAACAAGCCCCGTTCGGCAACACCACCTATCTTGGCTGGCTGTGGAGCGGCTTTCAGGTCACCGTGGCACTATCGATAACGGCGTGGATTATCGCGTTTCTTGTCGGTTCTCTGTTCGGTATTCTGCGCACCGTCCCTAACCGTTTTCTTTCAACGCTTGGCACCCTGTATGTGGAACTGTTCCGTAACGTTCCGCTGATCGTGCAATTCTTTACCTGGTATCTGGTCATCCCGGAACTGCTGCCGGAAAATATTGGCATGTGGTTCAAGTCGGAGCTGGATCCGAACGTGCAGTTCTTTGTCTCCTCCATGATGTGTCTGGGGCTGTTTACCGCTGCGCGCGTTTGCGAGCAGGTGCGTGCCGCCATTCAGTCATTGCCGCGTGGACAAAAAAATGCGGGCCTGGCGATGGGCCTGACGCTGCCCCAAACCTACCGCTACGTGCTGCTGCCTAACGCCTACCGCGTTATCGTTCCGCCGATGACCTCCGAGATGATGAACCTGGTGAAAAACTCGGCCATCGCCTCGACAATCGGCCTGGTCGACATGGCCGCGCAGGCGGGCAAGCTGCTGGATTACTCCGCTCACGCGTGGGAATCCTTCACCGCGATTACGCTCGCGTATGTTCTGATTAACGCTTTCATCATGCTGGTGATGAACCTGGTTGAACGCAAAATCCGCCTGCCGGGTAATCTGGGGGGCAAATAATGTACGAATTTGACTGGAGTTCTATCGTTCCATCCATGCCTTACCTGCTTGATGGCCTGGTGATTACCTTAAAAATCACCGTTATTGCCATCATCATTGGTATCGTCTGGGGCACCCTGCTGGCCGTCATGCGCCTGTCGAGCTTTAAGCCGCTCGCCTGGTTTGCGACCGCCTACGTTAACGTGTTCCGTTCCATCCCGCTGGTGATGGTGCTGCTGTGGTTTTACCTGATTGTGCCCGGTTTCCTGCAGAACGTGCTGGGGCTTTCGCCGAAAACCGATATCCGTCTGATCTCCGCCATGGTGGCGTTCTCAATGTTCGAGGCCGCTTACTACTCGGAGATTATCCGAGCGGGCATTCAGAGTATCTCCCGCGGGCAATCCAGCGCCGCGCTGGCGCTGGGGATGACGCACTGGCAGTCCATGCAGCTCATTATTCTGCCGCAGGCGTTTCGCGCCATGGTTCCGCTCCTGCTGACCCAGGGTATCGTCCTGTTCCAGGATACCTCGCTGGTCTACGTTCTGAGTCTGGCAGACTTCTTCCGTACCGCGTCAACCATCGGTGAACGTGATGGTACGCAGGTCGAAATGGTGCTCTTCGCGGGTGCGGTCTATTTTGTGATTAGTTTAAGCGCGTCGCTGTTGGTCAGCTGGCTGAAGAAAAGGACGGTATAATGATTTCCCTGAAAAATGTTTCTAAATGGTATGGGCACTTTCAGGTGCTGACCGACTGCTCCACCGAAGTCAAAAAAGGCGACGTGGTGGTGGTGTGCGGGCCGTCCGGCTCCGGTAAATCGACGCTGATCAAAACCGTCAACGGACTGGAGCCGGTGCAGCAGGGTGAGATCGTCGTCAACGGCACCAAGGTCAACGACAAGAAAACTAACCTCGCTCAGCTTCGCTCTCACGTTGGCATGGTGTTCCAGCATTTTGAGCTGTTCCCTCACCTCTCCATTATTGAGAACCTGACGCTGGCGCAGGTAAAAGTGCTTAAGCGTGATAAAAAAGCGTCGCGCGAGAAAGGTCTGAAGCTGCTGGAACGCGTTGGGCTTTCGGCGCATGCCGATAAGTTCCCGGCACAGCTTTCTGGCGGCCAACAGCAGCGCGTGGCGATCGCCCGCGCGCTGTGTATGGATCCGGTGGCAATGCTGTTTGATGAGCCAACGTCGGCGCTCGATCCAGAGATGATCAACGAAGTGCTGGACGTAATGGTCGAGCTGGCTCACGAAGGGATGACCATGATGGTGGTGACCCACGAAATGGGCTTCGCCCGTAAAGTGGCCAACCGCGTGATCTTTATGGACGAAGGGAAAATTGTCGAAGACTCACCGAAAGAAGAGTTCTTCGCTAACCCGAAATCCGAGCGTGCGAAAGATTTCCTCGCGAAAATCCTGCACTAATCTTCCCGGTGCGCAATCCGCGGATTGCGCACTGCTTCACGCTTTCACTCAGTCCCTCTCGTCTGCGTCACATTGCAGCGTTAACCTTGTCACAAAATAACGCTACGTATGGAGAACGCTATGGCACAGCCTATTATTCTCGATTGCGATCCGGGTCATGACGACGCGATCGCGCTTGTCCTCGCTCTTGCCTCCCCTGAACTCGAGGTAAAAGCCGTCACCTCGTCCGCCGGAAACCAGACGCCAGACAAAACCCTGCGCAACGTGCTGCGCATGCTCACGCTGCTCAAACGCACCGATATTCCTGTCGCCGGCGGGGCCGTGAAGCCGCTGATGCGCGAGCTGATTATTGCCGACAACGTTCATGGTGAAAGCGGGCTGGATGGTCCGGCACTGCCGGAGCCGGGCTTCACGCCGCAAAACTGTACCGCCGTGGAGCTGATGGCGAAGGTTCTACGTGAGAGTGCAGAACCGGTAACGCTGGTGGCAACCGGACCGCTAACCAACGTTGCGCTGCTGCTGAACAGCCATCCTGAGCTGCATAATAAAATTGCCCGTATTGTGATTATGGGCGGAGCCATGGGGCTGGGGAACTGGACGCCTGCGGCGGAGTTCAACATCTTTGTCGACCCGGAAGCGGCGGAAATCGTCTTCCAGTCTGGCTTACCGATTGTGATGGCAGGGCTGGACGTTACCCACCGCGCGCAGATTATGGCGGACGATATTGAGCGTTTTCGCTCCGTGGGTAATACGGTCGCGACAACCGTGGCCGAACTGCTCGACTTCTTTATGGAGTATCACAAAGCCGAGAAATGGGGCTTCCGCGGCGCGCCGCTGCACGACCCGTGCACCATTGCCTGGCTACTGAAGCCGGAGATGTTCACCACGGTGGACAGATGGGTTGGTGTTGAGACGCAGGGAAAATACACCCAGGGAATGACGGTGGTGGATTACTACTCGCTGACGGGTAATAAAGCGAATACCACGGTGATGGTAGATATCGATCGCGAGGCGTTTGTGGATTTGCTGGCGGAGAGACTGGCTTACTATAGTGCGGCCTGATGCCCTCACACCAGCCCTCTCCCACGGGGAGAGGGGGCAAACACTAAAAACGGCAACATAGTTGCCGTTTTGCTTTGACCTTGTGCGGCCTGATGCCCTCACCCCAACCCTCTCCCACGGGGAGAGGGAGCAGACACTAAAAACGGCAACGCGGTTGCCGTTTTGCTTTTATTTAGGGCTCAAACGGCCGACGCTGGAACTGATCGTGGCCGCATTTCGGACACAGCGGCAGGACATCCGGCGTGTATACCGCAATATGGTGGTGGCAATTCTCGCACACCAGATTTCCCAACCCGACCACCTCACCACTGTGATAAACACCGTGATGGTTCAAATCCTGAAAGACCTCGCGCCACTCCAGCTGCGTTTTATCCGTGATGTCGGCCAGCTCTTGCCACAGGCTCTCTTTAATCACCCGCATAAAAACGCTGTCCGTGACCTCCTCCTGACTCTCCTGGTAGCTGCGCGCGAACTCTTCCAGATCGCGACGCACGGCGCGCGTCACCTCTTCCACTTCGGTTCGCGTTAACTCACCCGTTTGCGTCACGCGGGCACGCGCCTGCTCCACCAGCGCATCGATATCTCGCTCGCCGTTACGCAGCCGTTCCGTCAGTGTCGCCACCAGTTCGCGGTAAAATTGAGCAACCTTGTCCATCATTTTGCCTCCCGGGTAAGTAACTATTTCTAATAATAGACCTTATTTCATCGCCGCTTTGTCAGGTGAAGCACAGACCCGGTAAATTCCTGCAAAGCGCATTTGTGCGAAAGGCTGTTTTGACGCGGGCGTTTGGGCTATGCTATGCGGATCTGAATTACCACATCCATTGGCTACATTTGTAGCTGTATTGAAAACAGGACCACTGGCTGCCATGCAAGAGCAATACCGCCCGGAAGAGATAGAATCAAAAGTCCAGCAACACTGGGACGAGAAGCGCACCTTTGAAGTAACCGAAGACGAGAGCAAAGAGAAGTATTACTGCCTGTCGATGCTTCCCTATCCTTCTGGTCGACTACACATGGGCCATGTGCGTAACTACACCATCGGCGATGTGATTGCACGCTACCAGCGCATGCTGGGTAAAAACGTTCTGCAGCCTATCGGCTGGGATGCGTTCGGTCTGCCTGCGGAAGGCGCGGCGGTCAAAAACAACACCGCACCGGCGCCGTGGACGTACGACAACATCGCGTACATGAAAAACCAGCTCAAAATGCTGGGCTTTGGCTATGACTGGAGCCGCGAGCTGGCAACCTGTACCCCGGAATACTATCGTTGGGAGCAGAAGTTCTTCACCGAGCTGTACAAAAAAGGCCTGGTGTATAAGAAGACCTCTGCCGTTAACTGGTGTCCAAATGACCAGACAGTTCTCGCGAACGAACAGGTTATCGACGGCTGCTGCTGGCGCTGTGACACCAAAGTTGAGCGTAAAGAGATCCCACAGTGGTTTATCAAAATCACCGCTTACGCTGATGAGCTGCTGAACGATCTGGATAACCTGGATCACTGGCCAGATACCGTTAAGACCATGCAGCGTAACTGGATCGGCCGTTCTGAAGGCGTGGAGATTACCTTCAACGTTGAGAACTACGACCAGACTCTGACTGTCTACACCACCCGTCCGGACACCTTCATGGGCGCGACCTACCTGGCCGTAGCCGCAGGTCATCCGCTGGCGCAGAAAGCGGCGGAAAACAATCCGGAGCTGGCGACATTCATCGATGAGTGCCGCAACACCAAAGTGGCCGAAGCCGACATGGCGACGATGGAGAAAAAAGGGGTTGATACCGGCTTTAAAGCCATTCACCCACTGACAGGCGAAGCAATCCCTGTCTGGGCCGCCAACTTCGTTCTGATGGAGTACGGCACTGGCGCCGTGATGGCTGTTCCGGGTCACGACCAGCGCGACTACGAATTTGCTACCAAATATGGCCTGACCATCAAGCCTGTCATCCTGGCGGCTGACGGTTCAGAACCAGACCTGTCTGAACACGCGCTGACTGAAAAAGGCACCCTGTTCAACTCCGGTGAATTTAGCGGTCTGAGCTTCGAAGAGGGCTTCAACGCCATCGCCGATAAGCTGGCCTCTCTGGGCGTGGGCGAACGTAAAGTTAACTTCCGTCTGCGCGACTGGGGCGTGTCCCGTCAGCGTTACTGGGGTGCGCCAATCCCGATGGTGACGCTGGAAGATGGCACCGTGATGCCAACGCCAGAAGATCAGCTCCCGGTGATCCTGCCGGAAGACGTGGTCATGGACGGTATCACCAGCCCGATTAAAGCCGATCCTGAGTGGGCAAAAACCACCGTTAACGGACAGCCTGCGCTGCGTGAAACCGACACCTTTGACACCTTTATGGAGTCATCCTGGTACTATGCGCGCTACACCTGCCCGCAGTATCAGGACGGTATGCTCGATTCCGATGCGGCAAACTACTGGCTGCCGGTTGATATCTATATCGGCGGCATCGAACACGCCATCATGCACCTGCTCTACTTCCGCTTCTTCCACAAACTGATGCGCGATGCAGGCATGGTGAACTCTGACGAACCAGCAAAACAGCTGCTGTGTCAGGGCATGGTGCTGGCAGATGCGTTCTATTATGTTGGTGCCAACGGCGAGCGTAACTGGGTTTCACCGGTTGATGCGATCGTCGAGCGTGACGAGAAGGGCCGTATCGTTAAGGCGAAAGACGCCGAAGGTCATGAACTGGTCTACACCGGCATGAGCAAGATGTCCAAGTCGAAAAACAACGGTATCGATCCGCAGGTGATGGTTGAGCGTTACGGTGCGGATACCGTGCGTCTGTTCATGATGTTTGCCTCTCCGGCGGACATGACCCTGGAATGGCAGGAGTCCGGCGTGGAAGGGGCGAACCGCTTCCTGAAACGCGTCTGGAAACTGGTTTACGAACACACTGCACTGGGCGATGCCCCGGCGCTGAACGCCGCCGCACTGACTGAAGATCAGCAGGCGCTGCGTCGCGATGTTCATAAAACGATTGCGAAAGTGACCGATGATATTGGTCGTCGTCAGACCTTCAATACCGCAATTGCGGCTATTATGGAACTGATGAACAAGCTGGCGAAGGCTCCGCAGGACGGCGAGCAGGATCGTGCCTTAATGCGTGAAGCGCTGCTTGCTGTTGTTCGCATGCTGAACCCGTTCACTCCGCACGTCAGCTTCACCCTGTGGCAGGAGCTGAAAGGCGAAGGCGATATCGACAACGCGCCGTGGCCGCAGGCTGACGAATCAGCGATGGTAGAAAACACGACGCTGGTTGTGGTCCAGGTAAACGGCAAAGTCCGCGGTAAAATTACCGTGGCGGTCGATGCAACCGAAGAACAGGTTCGCGAGCGCGCGGGCCAGGAACCTCTGGTCGCAAAATATCTTGAGGGCGTTACCGTACGTAAAGTGATCTACGTACCGGGTAAACTGCTCAATCTGGTCGTTGGCTAAGCGCGGGAGGAAACGTGCGACAACTGGCAACAATACTCTTATCACTGGCGGTGCTTGTCACCGCCGGCTGTGGCTGGCACCTGCGCAATACCACGGCGGTGCCTGCTGAGATGAAAACGATGATTTTCGACTCATCAGATCCGAATGGTCCACTCAGCCGGGCAATTCGTAATCAGCTGCGTTTGAACGGCGTTGAGCTTGTTGAGAAACAAACGCTACGCCAGGATGTACCGTCTCTGCGCGTTACAGGAAGTGGTCTGTCGAGAGATACGGCCTCTATCTTCCAGGATGGCCGTACAGCTGAATATCAGATGGTGCTGACGGTCAACGCAGCGGTCCTGATCCCGGGTAAAGACATCTATCCGATCAGCACGAAAGTGTACCGTTCGTTCTTCGATAACCCGCAGACGGCGCTGGCAAAAGATGCCGAACAGCAGATTATCATCAACGAAATGTACGACAAGGCGGCGGAACAGCTGATCCGTAAACTGCCAGGTATTGCAGCGTCTACCAGACAAGGCTCTGACATTGTTGAAAAACCCGTTGCCGGCACGCTTCCTGCTGCTAACTCTCTGGGTAAATGATGATCAGGCTGTATCCTGAACAACTCCGCGCGCAGCTCAAAGAAGGGCTGCGCGCGGCGTATCTGCTTCTTGGAAACGATCCGTTATTACTTCAGGAAAGCCTGGATGCCGTGCGGCATGAGGCCGCCTCTCAGGGCTTCGATGAGCACCACACCGTCCAGCTGGATAACAACACCGACTGGAATGCCCTCTTCTCACTCTGTCAGGCGATGAGCCTTTTTGCGTCGCGCCAGACTATTCAGATCCTGCTGCCTGAGAACGGCCCTAACGCGGCCATCAATGAACAGCTGGCCACGTTGGTCAGCCTGCTTCACAGCGATCTGCTGCTGATTGTGCGCGGCAACAAGCTCACCAAAGCGCAGGAAAATGCGGCGTGGTTCACCCAACTCGCTGCCCACGCGGTGCAGGTGACCTGTCAGACGCCTGAACAGGCGCATCTGCCCAAATGGGTGGCAGCGAGAGCGAAGCAGAACAACCTTCAGCTGGATGATGCGGCGAACCAACTGCTCTGCTACTGCTATGAAGGTAACCTGCTGGCCCTGGCGCAGGCGCTGGACAGACTCTCCCTGCTCTGGCCGGATGGCAAGCTGACCTTGCCGCGCGTCGAGCAGGCCGTTAACGACGCGGCGCACTTCACGCCGTTCCACTGGGTGGACGCGCTGCTGTCGGCGAAAAGCAAACGCGCCCTGCATATTCTGCAACAGCTGCGTCTCGAAGGGAGCGAACCGGTTATTTTGCTGCGTACGCTGCAGCGCGAATTGCTGCTGCTGATTACGCTCAAGCGTCAGTCTGCCCATACGCCGCTGCGTTCGCTGTTTGATAAACACCGCGTGTGGCAAAATCGCCGGGCTTTGACCACCGAGGCCGTCAACCGCCTGAGTCATGAACAGCTTCGTCAGGCTATGCAGCTTCTGATGCGCGCTGAGCTCACGTTAAAACAAGATTACGGCCAGTCGGTCTGGGCGGAGCTGGAAAGCCTTTCCCTGCTGCTCTGCCACAAGGCGCTGGCAGACGTTTTTATTGATGGATAGCATGCATTCTTTACAGGCCTTATATGGCGGCACCTTCGACCCGGTACATTACGGGCATCTGAAGCCGGTTGAAATTCTGGCGAATCTGATCGGACTTCAGCGCGTCACCATCATGCCCAACAATGTCCCGCCCCATCGTCCACAGCCCGAGGCGACTAGCGAGCAGCGAAAAGAGATGCTTGCCCTTGCCATCGCAGATAAACCGCTCTTCCGACTTGACGAGCGTGAACTGCGTCGCGACACACCCTCCTGGACGTCTCAGACGCTTCAGGAGTGGCGCGCCGAACAAGGACCAGACCAGCCGCTTGCCTTTATCATCGGCCAGGATTCTCTGCTGAATTTCCCTACGTGGCATCAGTATGAAACCATCCTGGAGAACAGCCACCTGCTCGTCTGCCGCCGTCCCGGCTATCCGCTGACCATGCGCGAAGAGCAGTACCAGCAGTGGCTGGAGGACCATCTCACCGATACTGTTGAAGATCTTCACAACCAGCCTGCCGGGAAGATCTATCTGGCGGAAACGCCGTGGTTCGATATCTCTGCGACTCTCATTCGCGAGCGTTTACAGCAGGGTTTAGCGTGTGACGATCTGCTGCCAACCCCGGTGCTGGCCTATATCCACGCGCACGGTTTGTATCAGAAAAGCGCAGATGAATAGCCGGAGAGCATAAAAAGCGGCTTATTGTTTATCCTGCCTTGACAGGGTAAGCCATACTGTTATTCTCCGCTGCCAGACTTTCCCGCCGATCATTGCTTTACAGAAATTGTTTTACAAAAATGGCAATGCAATCTCAGGCGGAGGGTGGGATGATACCCGCCTTCAAAAGCCCGGCCGGAGACATTTGTCCCGACGCAGGCGTGAGTTCAGGTATACTGTCTGGCTACGAATTCAAAGTTTTACAATCTCATTCACCCCAGGGGGAAAACTTGCAGGGTAAAGCACTCCAGGATTTTGTTATTGACAAAATTGATGACCTGAAAGGTCAGGACATCATCGCTATCGACGTTAAGGGTAAATCCAGTATTACCGACTGCATGATCATCTGCACCGGTACATCGACGCGTCATGTTGTTTCAATTGCCGATCACGTGGTTCAGGAATCGCGTGCAGCAGGGCTGTTACCGCTGGGTGTTGAAGGTGAAGCGACGGCTGACTGGGTGGTAGTCGACCTCGGCGATGTGATTGTCCACGTCATGCAGGACGAGAGCCGTCGCCTGTATGAGCTGGAAAAACTCTGGGGTTAATGCGTGAAGTTACAGCTGGTCGCCGTCGGCACCAAAATGCCGGACTGGGTACAAACCGGTTTTACTGAATATCTGCGTCGTTTTCCAAAAGACATGCCGTTCGAGCTGGTGGAAATTCCCGCCGGTAAGCGCGGCAAGAACGCTGATATCAAACGTATTCTCGATAAAGAGGGCGAACTGATGCTGGCTGCCGCAGGCAAAAACCGCATCGTCACCCTCGATATTCCAGGTAAACCCTGGGATACGCCGCAGCTGGCGCAAGAACTGGAGCGCTGGAAGCAGGATGGTCGTGACGTCAGTCTGTTGATTGGCGGACCAGAAGGGTTATCCCCTGCCTGCAAAGCGGCGGCTGAACAAAGTTGGTCTCTCTCCGCGCTGACGCTTCCCCACCCGCTCGTTCGGGTACTGGTGGCAGAAAGCCTGTATCGCGCGTGGAGCATTACTACCAACCACCCCTATCACCGCGAGTAATGACTGACCAGGGTAGATTAAGCAGCGGATGAAACTACAGAATTCTTTTCGCGACTATACGGCTGAGTCCGCGCTGTTTGTGCGCCGGGCGCTGGTCGCCTTTACCGGGATTTTGCTGCTTACCGGCGTGCTGATCGCCAACCTCTATAATCTGCAAATTGTCCGCTTTACCGACTACCAGACGCGTTCAAACGAAAACCGCATTAAGCTGGTGCCTATCGCACCCAGCCGCGGCATTATTTACGATCGTAACGGCACACCGCTGGCGTTGAACCGCACCATCTATCAAATCGAGATGATGCCGGAAAAAGTCGATAATGTTCAGGATACGCTGGAAGCGCTGAAAAGCGTTGTCGACCTTAACGATGACGATATCGCGGCCTTCAAAAAAGAGCGCGCCCGCTCTCACCGCTTCACCTCGATTCCGGTTAAAACCAATCTTACGGAAGTCCAGGTGGCCCGCTTTGCGGTGAATCAGTACCGTTTCCCCGGTGTGGAAGTGAAGGGATATAAGCGTCGCTACTATCCCTACGGCTCCGCGCTGACGCATGTAATTGGCTACGTTTCCAAGATTAACGACAAAGACGTCGACCGCCTTGATAAAGACGGCAAGCTGGCCAACTACGCTGCTACGCACGATATCGGTAAGCTGGGGATCGAACGTTACTACGAAGACGTTCTGCACGGACAAACCGGCTATGAAGAGGTTGAAGTTAACAACCGCGGCCGCGTGATCCGCCAGCTGAAAGAAGTGCCGCCTCAGGCGGGGCATGACGTCTATCTGACGCTCGACCTCAAACTTCAGCAGTATATCGAAACCCTGCTGGCGGGTAGCCGTGCAGCCGTTGTGGTCACCGATCCTCGTACCGGCGGCATCCTGGCGATGGTCTCCATGCCTAGCTATGACCCGAACCTCTTTGTTGACGGCATTTCCAGTAAAGACTATTCCGGTCTGCTGAATGACCCGAACACGCCGCTGGTGAACCGCGCGACGCAAGGGGTTTACCCGCCGGCATCAACGGTTAAACCGTACGTGGCGGTCTCTGCGCTGAGTGCTGGCGTCATCAACCGTAATACCAGCCTGTTTGACCCGGGCTGGTGGCAGCTGCCGGGTTCAGACAAGCGCTATCGTGACTGGAAAAAATGGGGCCACGGTCATCTGAACGTCACCAAATCGCTGGAGGAGTCTGCGGATACCTTCTTCTATCAGGTGGCGTATGACATGGGTATCGACCGTCTGTCAGAGTGGATGAGCAAATTCGGCTACGGGCATTACACCGGCGTGGACCTTTCAGAAGAACGTTCTGGTAACATGCCAACGCGTGAATGGAAGCTGAAGCGCTTTAAAAAACCGTGGTATCAGGGTGATACCATTCCGGTGGGTATCGGCCAGGGTTACTGGACAGCGACACCGATTCAGATGAACAAAGCCATGATGATCCTCATCAATGACGGCGTGGTAAAAGTGCCTCATCTGCTGCAGAGCACGGTTGAAGACGGCAAAAAAGTGCCGTGGAATCAGCCGCACGAGGCCCCGGTGGGTGACATTCATTCCGGCTTCTGGGAAATTGCGAAAGACGGTATGTACGGCGTGGCAAACCGCCCGAATGGGACCGCGCATAAGTACTTCGCCGGTACGCCGTACAAAGTGGCCGCAAAGTCCGGTACCGCGCAGGTGTTTGGTCTGAAAGCCAACGAAACCTATAACGCGCACCGCATTGCTGAACGTCTGCGTGACCATAAGCTGATGACGGCGTTTGCCCCTTATGATAACCCGCAGGTCGCGGTGGCGATGATTCTGGAGAACGGCGGTGCCGGGCCAGCAGTAGGGACCATCATGCGCCAGATCCTTGACCACATTATGCTGGGTGATAACAACACCGAACTGCCGGCTGAAAACCCGGCCGCCGCTGCGGCGGAGGACCAATAATCATGACGGATAATCCAAATAAAAAATCGCTGTGGGATAAAATCCACATCGACCCAGCCATGCTGCTGATCCTGCTGGCTCTGCTGGTGTACAGCGCCCTGGTTATCTGGAGCGCCAGCGGCCAGGACATCGGCATGATGGAGCGCAAAATCGGCCAGATCGCCATGGGTCTGATCATCATGGTAGTGATGGCGCAAATCCCGCCGCGCGTCTACGAAGGCTGGGCACCCTATCTTTACATCTTTTGTATTATTTTGCTGGTTGCGGTAGATGCGTTTGGAGCCATTTCAAAAGGGGCGCAGCGCTGGCTGGATCTGGGCGTTGTCCGCTTCCAGCCCTCGGAAATTGCCAAAATCGCCGTTCCATTGATGGTGGCACGCTTTATCAACCGCGACGTCTGTCCGCCGTCGCTGAAAAATACCGCCATCGCGCTGGTGCTGATTTTCCTGCCGACGCTGCTGGTTGCGGCACAGCCTGACCTCGGTACCTCAATCCTTATCGCCCTCTCCGGCCTGTTTGTCCTTTTCCTGTCAGGACTGAGCTGGCGCCTGATTGGTATCGCGGTGGTGCTGATTGCGGCGTTCATTCCTATCCTCTGGTTCTTCCTGATGCATGATTACCAGCGCCAGCGCGTCATGATGCTGCTCGATCCGGAAACCGA
Organism: Enterobacter sp. 940_PEND; assembly: GCF_001059415.1. Lineage (NCBI taxonomy): Bacteria > Pseudomonadati > Pseudomonadota > Gammaproteobacteria > Enterobacterales > Enterobacteriaceae > Enterobacter > Enterobacter sp. 940_PEND. The sequence goes on along the minus strand of NZ_JUMS01000056.1, from coordinate 9,702 downwards.
TCCGCTGGGCGCGGGCTATCATATTATTCAGTCCAAGATTGCGATTGGCTCCGGCGGCCTGCGCGGTAAAGGCTGGCTGCACGGCACGCAGTCGCAGCTGGAGTTTTTACCGGAACGCCACACCGACTTTATCTTTGCGGTACTGGCGGAAGAGCTGGGGCTGGTTGGCATCTTAATATTGCTGGCGCTGTACGTCCTGCTGATCATGCGGGGATTGTGGATTGCAGCGCGCGCGCAAACCACCTTTGGTCGCGTCATGGCCGGCGGGTTGATGCTGATTTTATTCGTTTATGTCTTCGTAAATATTGGTATGGTGAGTGGTATTCTGCCGGTGGTAGGCGTACCGCTGCCGCTGGTGAGTTACGGAGGCTCGGCACTGATCGTGTTGATGGCCGGGTTTGGTATCGTGATGTCGATCCATACCCACAGAAAAATGTTGTCAAAAAGCGTATAAAAATAAGGGGATCGGAATGCGTAAGCAGTGGCTGGGGATCTGCATCGCGGCAAGTTTACTTGCGGCCTGCACAAGTGATGATGGTCAGCAACAGGCAACCGTCGCGCCGCCGCAGCCTGCGGTGTGTAATGGCCCGATCGTTGAAATCAGCGGTGCCGATCCCGTTTATGAACCGCTGAATGCCAGTGCCAATCAGGATTACGAGCGCGATGGCAAAAGCTATAAAATTGTTCAGGATCCTTCCCGTTTCAGTCAGGCGGGCTTTGCCGCCATTTATGATGCCGAGCCAGGCAGTAACCTGACGGCTTCCGGGGAAGCGTTCGACCCAATGCAGCTGACGGCGGCACACCCGACGCTGCCGATCCCGAGCTACGCCCGTATCACCAACCTGGCGAATGGCCGTATGATCGTCGTGCGGATAAACGACCGTGGACCTTACGGGAATGACCGGGTGATTTCCCTGTCGCGCGCGTCTGCCGATCGCCTGAACACCTCGAACAATACCAAAGTCCGTATTGATCCGATTATCGTCGCACAGGATGGTTCGCTCTCCGGGCCGGGTACCGCGTGTACGACGGTGGCAAAACAGACCTATGCCCTTCCTGACCGCCCAAATCTTGACGGCGGAATGGGAAGCGTCTCGTCTCCGGCAGAGCCTGCTCAGCCGGGGGGAGAAATTCGCCCGATCAGCAATGACACGCTGCAAAGCGAGGATTCTACCGGCGCGCCGGTAAAGAGTAGCGGCTTTCTTGGCGCACCGACGACCTTAGCCTCGGGCGTGCTGGAAGGCAGCGAGCCGACTCCGGCCCCTGCTCCCGTTGCTGCGCCAGCGACCCAGCCGGCTCCCGTAACGGCGCCAGCGGCCACTCAAAGTGCGGCGGTGGCGGCTCCAGCAGCGGCCAGCGGCAGCTATGTGGTTCAGGTAGGCGCAGTGAGCGATCAGGCCCGGGCCAAGCAGTACCAACAGCGTCTGAGCCAGCAGTTTGGCGTACCGGGACGCGTTGAGCAGAACGGCGCGGTCTGGCGCATTCAGATGGGGCCGTTTGCCAGCAAATCGCAGGCCGCATCCCTGCAGCAGCGTCTGCAGAATGAAGCTCAACTTCAGTCATTTATCGCTGTTGCGAAATAATTAACCGGCGGTATCCGAATTGTCAGTTAGTGTAAAACACATTCACAAACTCATGCTTAAAGTCGGATGCCTGCCTGAATAGCATTTGCTATAGTAAGGCACTTTTTTTAATTCCATCACGGATGTCGTAGTTCTGACCATGAAGACCACTTTTTCTGCTCGTTTTGTGCAGCGCATGGCGCTGACCACGGCCCTTTGCGCTGCTGCGCTCTCTGCAGCTCACGCCGATGACCTGAATATCAAGACCATGATCCCTGGCGTTCCGCAAATCGACGCGGAATCCTACATCCTGATCGATTACAACTCTGGCAAAGTGCTGGCAGAACAGAATGCCGATGCCCGCCGTGACCCGGCCAGCCTGACCAAAATGATGACCAGCTACGTTATCGGCCAGGCGATGAAGGCAGGTAAATTCAAAGAATCGGATCTGGTCACCATCGGTAACGATGCGTGGGCAACCGGGAACCCTGTTTTCAAAGGTTCCTCTCTGATGTTCCTGAAGCCGGGTATGCAGGTTCCTGTTTCCCAGCTGATTCGCGGTATCAACCTGCAGTCTGGTAACGATGCCTGCGTGGCGATGGCCGATTTCGCCGCCGGTAGCCAGGATGCCTTTGTGGGCCTGATGAACAGCTACGTTACCGCGCTGGGTCTGAAAAACAGCCATTTCCAGACCGTACACGGCCTGGACGCAGACGGTCAGTACAGCTCCGCACGTGATATGGCCCTGATTGGTCAGGCGCTGATCCGCGATGTACCTAACGAATACTCTATCTATAAAGAGAAAGAGTTCACCTTCAACGGTATTCGTCAGACCAACCGTAACGGTCTGCTGTGGGATAACAGCCTGAACGTTGACGGCATCAAAACTGGCCACACCGACAAAGCAGGCTACAACCTGGTGGCCTCTGCCACTGAAGGTCAGATGCGTCTGATCTCTGCCGTGATGGGCGGCCGCACCTTTAAAGGTCGTGAAACAGAAAGCAAGAAACTGCTGACCTGGGGCTTCCGCTTCTTCGAAACCGTGAATCCACTGAAAGCAGGCAAAGAGTTTGCGTCTGAACCCGTCTGGTTCGGCGACAACGACCGTGCTTCACTCGGCGTTGATAAAGACCTCTACCTGACCATTCCACGCGGTCGCATGAAGGATCTGAAAGCCAGCTACGTGCTGAACAGCACCGAGCTGCATGCCCCGCTGCAGAAAAACCAGGTTGTGGGCACGATCAACTTCCAGCTGGATGGAAAAACGATCGATCAGCGTCCGCTGGTTGTCCTGCAAGAAATTCCTGAAGGCAATTTCTTCGGCAAAATCATTGATTACATTAAATTGATGTTCCACCACTGGTTTGGTTAAAAATTGAACACTTGAAAGTGTGATTTTGATCCCCATATACTAAGTATCCTGATAACTCCCACCTGACGTGGGAGTTATTATTTTTTGACGTTACGCCGGAGCTGACATGAAAACCAAACTTAACGAACTGCTTGAATTCCCCACCTCATTTACCTACAAAGTAATGGGTCTGGCGAAACCTGAGCTGGTTGATCAGGTGGTTGAAGTGGTACAGCGCCATGCGCCGGGTGACTACTCTCCGTCAGTAAAACCAAGCAGCAAGGGCAACTACCACTCTGTCTCTATTACCATCACTGCGACACATATTGAGCAGGTTGAAACGCTGTACGAAGAGCTCGGCAATATCGAAATTGTTCGTATGGTGCTGTAGTCCCTTTGCGGTTACCCGGTTTGCCGGGTAACCCCTCTCCCCGCTGTGATATACTCCCCCACACCTTTTGTCCCTCGTCTTCGGAGACGCAGTTTTGTATCAGGATAAAATTCTGGTCCGTCACCTCGGCCTGCAACCTTATGAGCCTGTCTCCCAGGCTATGCATGACTTCACCGATTCACGCGATGACAGCACCCCGGATGAGATCTGGCTGGTCGAACACCTGCCGGTATTTACGCAGGGCCAGGCGGGTAAAGCAGAGCATTTGCTAATGACGGGAGATATCCCGGTTATTCAGAGCGATCGCGGCGGTCAGGTCACTTATCATGGGCCCGGGCAGCAGGTGATGTACGTCCTGCTCAATCTGAAACGCAGAAAGCTTGGCGTACGTGAACTGGTTACCTTACTGGAACAAACTGTCGTCAACACGATGGCGGAATATGGTATTGACGCGCATCCACGCGCCGATGCGCCGGGCGTTTACGTTGGGGAAATGAAGATCTGCTCCCTGGGGCTGCGTATTCGTAAAGGCTGCTCATTCCATGGCCTGGCCTTGAATATTAATATGGACCTCGCGCCTTTCCAACGCATTAACCCCTGCGGCTATGCCGGCATGGAAATGACGCAGGTACGCCAGTGGGTTGAAACCGCTACGCCAGAAACTATTCGTCCCGTGCTTTTAAAGCAGATGTTAGCGCTACTTAACAATCCCCCATACGAATATATCCCTGCTTAATACATCATACAACATGGCTCGATAATTTGGCGGGCCACTGTTTATTTACCGCTTTTGCACTTTACAATAATCCACAGATTCTATATTTTCGAAGCGCCCGAATATTACCGCTACATATTATTTAGCCTCCAGCAAGCACGACAAACACGACATAAGTAACGTGAGCAATAATCACTCAGCTGTTTGTTTTTGATAAACAAGTGAAACAAAACCAACACTTTACGAATCTCTACAAGCATAATAAATAAATTCAACTATCATTCATATTGTGAATGTATACGGAGTGAAAGCGTGGAGTATAATAATTTACCAGCCAAACGACTGAATGAACCCGGTGGCGAAGACAAGCCACAAATTTTTCGGACTTTACGTAATATTGATCTCAATTTACTGACTATTTTTGAGGCGGTATATGTCCATAAGGGTATCGTTAACGCTGCGAAAATTCTTAATCTCACGCCATCAGCAATAAGCCAGTCAATCCAAAAGCTTCGCGCTATATTTCCTGACCCATTATTTATCCGCAAGGGCCAGGGGGTAACGCCGACGGCTTACGCCACGCATCTCCATGAGTACATCAGTCAGGGGCTGGAGTCGATTCTGGGCGCGCTGGATTTAACCGGAAGCTATGATAAGCAGCGAACCATCACCATCGGCTGTTCCCCTTCTGTAGGGGTGCTGGTGATGCCGGCGATCTTCCAGGCCGTGAAAAAACATGCTCCGCAGCTCCTGCTTCGCAACGTGCCTCTCAATGAACCAGACATTCAGCTTGCCCAGTTCCAGACGGACCTGATTATTGAAAGCGGCAGCTTCAGTGCCAGAGCGCTGGGGCAAAATGTGCTTTATGCGGATAACCTGGTACTGGTTTGCCGCCAGCAGCATCCTGCTCTTAGCGAGCCGTTAACCATCGAAAACCTGCGCAACTACGATCACTCATCTTTCATGACCGAAGGGCAATCTAATCACGCACTTCGTCAGCGTATTGATGAAATTTTCCCGGAACGTCAGATCAGCTTCAGCAGTTACAATATGTTTACCACCGCATCCCTGATCGGCAGCAGCGACATGCTGTGCGTTATGCCATCACGCCTGTACAGTCTGCTACAAAAATGCTGGCCGCTGGAAAGCATCCCGCTCAGTCAGCTTAATGCGGAATCTATCGAGATTTCACTGCATTATAACAAGCTGAGTTTGCGCGATCCGGTCCTGGAAAACGTCATCCGCATTATCCGTCAGGCCTTCTGACAGGTTTAGCCAGCACAAGTCCCTGCAACCCGCAGGGCAAAAGGCACAAAACAACAACTATTTTACAAATTGGCGATCTGGCAGGCTGCTTTAACGACCGTTTCAATGATATACTGCCTGTCGTTCGTTCAAAAATAGTTGATAAATACAACATTCCCTTGAATTGAAACGCTTTCCTTCGATATTCGCAACTGGAACACGCACGCTATGAGTAAACCCATTGTGATGGAACGCGGTGTTAAATACCGCGATGCCGATAAAATGGCCCTTATCCCGGTTAAAAACGTGGCTACAGAGCGCGAGGCGCTGTTAAGAAAACCGGAATGGATGAAAATCAAACTTCCGGCCGACTCTTCGCGTATCCAGGGGATCAAAGCGGCGATGCGCAAGAATGGCCTTCACTCCGTCTGTGAAGAAGCCTCTTGCCCGAACCTTGCTGAATGTTTCAATCATGGTACCGCGACGTTTATGATTCTGGGTGCTATCTGTACCCGCCGCTGCCCGTTCTGCGATGTTGCTCATGGCCGTCCAGTCGCGCCTGATGCTAACGAACCCCAGAAACTGGCGCAGACCATCGCCGACATGGCGCTGCGTTATGTGGTTATCACGTCAGTTGACCGTGACGACCTGCGTGACGGTGGTGCTCAGCACTTCGCCGACTGCATTACGGCCATTCGCGAGAAAAGCCCTAACATCAAAATCGAGACGCTGGTGCCTGACTTCCGCGGCCGTATGGACCGCGCGCTGGATATCCTGACCGCAACGCCGCCAGATGTGTTTAACCACAACCTGGAGAACGTGCCGCGTCTTTACCGTCAGGTCCGTCCGGGCGCTGACTACAACTGGTCCCTGAAGCTGCTGGAGCGTTTCAAAGAAGCGCATCCGCATATTCCGACCAAGTCCGGTCTGATGGTGGGTCTGGGTGAAACCAATGATGAAATCATCGAGGTGATGCGCGATCTTCGCCGCCACGGTGTGACCATGTTGACCCTCGGACAGTATCTGCAGCCAAGCCGTCACCACCTGCCGGTACAGCGCTACGTGAGCCCGGACGAATTCGATGAAATGAAAGCCGAAGCGATGGCGATGGGCTTCACCCATGCTGCCTGCGGCCCATTCGTTCGCTCCTCATACCATGCCGATATGCAGGCTAAAGGCGAAGAAGTTAAATAATGCTGTAATATTCATTTACAGTAATACAAAAAAACCGGCCTCATAAGCCGGTTTTTTTTCGCAAGCCCTCAGGCGTTGCTGTCACTCTTTGTGAGAAAGCTTGTCTGCCGGGACGTCATCCTCGGCGCTTTTCTTCGCCGCTGCATCATCATCGTTCATCGCTTTCTTAAAGCCTTTGATGGCAGCCCCCAGGTCACCACCCAGCGTGCGTAACTTCTTGGTACCAAACAGCAGGACGACCAGTGCGGCAACCACCAGCAGTTTGGTAATACTAATCTCACCCATAGATACCTTCTTTACTTAAAACAGGCTGCATTCAGCGCTAAAACCTGACTGTATTAACGGTCATTTAGCGCGTGCACACAATAGCAATCTGTAACAAGGTGAATCAAGCATTGTTGAAAAAAACATCACAATAATTGCGGTGGCGCAAACCGACGATTGCGAAGAACGGGTAATTGCTGACGCGCAAGCGCAATTCTCTCTAAGTTTATCTCCGCCACCAGCAAATGCGGGGCTTCAGCGGCGGCGGCGATCGTCACCCCCAGCGGATCAACCACCCTGCTTTGCCCGATGTTTTTCGTGCCACATTCTCCTGCGGCAACGACATAGCAGGTTGTATCCAGCGCGCGCGCCGCAATCAGCGTTGCCCAGTGGTGCTCTTTTAACGGCCCTCTGACCCACGCGGCAGGGAGTACCAGCACGTCCGCCCCCTGCAGCGCCAGATGCAGCGCCAGCTCGGGAAAACGCAGGTCATAGCACGTCATCAGCCCGATCTTAAATCCGTCAATCTCCAGCAGCGGAGGGAGCTCGTCTCCGGGGTCAACGCGACGCGACTCCTGGATGCTGAACGCATCATAGAGGTGAAGCTTGGCGTAACGTGCGACGATGGTCCCGTTACGAATCACCACCAGCGTATTGACTGCTCGACCCGGCGTGGAGGGAACATGGATCGTTAAGATCGTCGTCATCGTATTGCCCGCGCTTTGGGCGAGCAATTGCTGTAAGAATTCGCCATCCAGCGGCTGCGCGGACTTCACGGATAAATCCGGGTCATTATCGTCCCTGGCCAGCAGCGCCTCGGGGAGAACCAACAGCGACGCGCCTTTCTGCCGGGCCTGCATCATCAGTTCGACGCATGTTCTCGCATTCTCATGCCAGTCAGGCGTGACGGCAAACTGCCCTACCGCTACATACATATTTGTCCCCTCATCATAAACGGCGTTAAACTCGCTACTCTTACACATCAAATAGCAGGTATTTAGCGTGTTACAACTACTTTTAGCCGTTTTTATTGGTGGGGGAACGGGTAGCGTTGCGCGATGGTTTCTGAGTATGCGGTTTAACCCCCTGCACCAGGCGATTCCCATGGGGACGCTTGCCGCTAACCTGATTGGTGCCTTTATCATCGGCATGGGGCTGGCCTGGTTTAACCGAATGACGCACATTGACCCAATGTGGAAGGTATTGATTACCACCGGATTCTGCGGCGGTTTGACCACCTTCTCAACCTTTTCTGCGGAAACGGTTTTTCTCTTTCAGGAAGGCCGCATTGGCTGGGCGCTGATGAATATGGCGATCAATATGTTCGGCTCGTTTGCGATGACGGGGATCGCATTTTGGCTATTTTCTTCCGCAAGCGCGCATTAACAGCCGAACCGTTAATGTTGGCTTAATTTTTCTCTGTCACTCTGAATGCAATACTGAACGAGGGTGACAGAATGAAACAGAGTCTGATGAGCGCAGGAATGGTGTTGTTGAGCGTGCTGATCGTAGCCAGCTTCCTGAAAATGTATCTGCTTGGCTGATTCAAAACGAAAAAAACCCGCTCAATGAGCGGGTTTTGAAATTCTTGCTGACGCGTCTGAATTACAGAGCGATTACGTTAGCAGCAGAAGGGCCTTTGGCACCGTTAGTGATTTCGAACTCTACACGCTGACCTTCAGCCAGAGTTTTGAAACCATTAGACTGGATTGCAGAGAAGTGTACGAACACGTCTTTGCTGCCATCTTCAGGAGTAATGAAACCGAATCCTTTGGACTCATTAAACCACTTAACGTTACCTTTAATCTTAGACATCAAAATTACCTTTACATTAAAAAACGACACAAATGCTGTGTCGGTTATCAGTACATCAATTGTGGGACCTTTTGTCCAGCGGATCTTTGATAAAAAGTGACTAAAGTCGCGTTAATTTTCACTGACAGATTTTTATCGCTTATGAATCAACAACTGCGCGTTTTATCACCAGTATGTAACGTTTTGTCAGTTAAAACTGAAAACGCATCCAGGCGAAGTAAACGTTACCGTTGTTGTACGTACCCGGGATGTAGGTCATCTGGAACGTTGCGGGACCATAGCCAATAGAGGCCAAAGGCAGTAGGACCGGGATCGGAATATAGTTCCAGTTGTCACGTGCAGTGACCCCGGCGGTATAGCCCAAACCGACGTGGAAGTTCTCGTCCGCTAGCGGACGCCAGGTTTTCTCCCAACCATACCCCCCGATCGGTTCCCATTTATTAAACGAGTCTTTGAAGGCCATCAGATAGATGCCATGCCAGTTTCCCTTTTCATCCCAGCGCGACTGGCCAAAACCCGCGCCCCACGGACGCTCGTTGTATTTATCGGTTTTCTCTTTGTCATAAGCAAAACGCGCATGCCACGTTATTGCCGGGACATAGAGATCATAATGTTCAGGTGCCGTCCATGTCTGGGAAACATTATCCGTAAAGGTTGAGAACCAGCCTTTATCCGTCGCGTTGCCTTCTGCCTGTGCAACAGAAGAAAACGTTAACTGCCCAAAAATAAACAAAAAAATAGAGAAAAATGTATTACGTACGATCACAATGCAATTACCATTCTTAGTATTCGAGGCAAAGTTTACCATAAAATAGTTGAATCAAGGCTTAACGACATCAGCGTTATTCCTAATTATTCGGGCTCTTTCCGGGAATATTCTTAAAGAAAGCGAGAGATACGTGCAAATAAGCCCACAAGGGGTGTGACTTTCACATTACTCTTTGTTAATCAGCAACATGCAAAACCATACAAAACATTAACAATTTGTTATCATTAATGGGACATGTTGCGCTATTTCTGGCGGTCAAGGGCCACATGACATAAATGTACGGGCCATGGCAAAACACGGTTGTTCGGTTCTCTAGTCGTCTGTTTATTGATTTTAATCAGCAAGAACAGGTAATGGTGCCAACTTACTGATTTAGTGTATGATGGTGTTTTTGAG
>NZ_JUMS01000055.1:0-36805 GCF_001059415.1 Enterobacter sp. 940_PEND | reverse complement strand
GGCCTGCAGGAAACGCCTCAGCGATTTACAGCCGGACCAGGGTGTCGCTGCAATCCATTTATTTTACTGAAGAAATGTTTATCGCTTCGAGTTGGGAAATTACTGGAGATCCCTCTCCCACGGGGAGAGGGTACAAACATAAAAAACGGCAACCGAGGTTGCCGTTTTGCTTTTATTTCGCAATACGCTTGTACTTAATACGCTTCGGCTCCAGCGCGTCGGCGCCCAGCGTGCGTTTCTTGTACTCTTCGTATTCGGTGAAGTTACCTTCGAAGAACTCCACTTTACCTTCGTCCTGGTAGTCCAGGATGTGGGTCGCGATACGGTCCAGGAACCAGCGGTCGTGCGAGATAACCATCGCGCAGCCCGGGAACTCCAGCAGGGCGTTTTCCAGCGCGCGCAGGGTTTCAATATCCAGGTCGTTGGTTGGTTCATCAAGCAGCAGAACGTTACCGCCCACCTGCAGCAGCTTCGCCAGGTGCAGACGACCGCGCTCACCGCCGGACAGTTCGCCCACGCGTTTGCCCTGGTCGGTGCCTTTAAAGTTAAAGCGGCCAACATAGGCGCGGCTTGGCATCTCGGTGTTGCCGATACGCATGATATCCAGACCGCCGGAGACTTCTTCCCACACGGTTTTGCTGTTGTCCATCGCGTCACGGAACTGGTCAACGGAGGCCAGCTTCACGGTCTCACCCAGGGTGATAGAGCCGCTGTCAGGCTGTTCCTGACCGGACATCATGCGGAACAGGGTCGATTTACCCGCGCCGTTCGGACCGATGATGCCAACGATAGCGCCTTTCGGTACGGAGAAGGTCAGGTCGTCGATCAGCAGACGGTCGCCGTAGGACTTACGCAGGTTGGTCACTTCAACCACTTTATCCCCCAGACGTGCTCCAGGTGGAATAAACAGTTCGTTGGTTTCGTTACGTTTCTGGTATTCGGTGTTGTTCAGCTCTTCGAAGCGTGCCAGACGGGCTTTGCCCTTAGACTGGCGGCCTTTCGCGCCCTGACGAACCCACTCCAGCTCTTTCTCGATAGACTTACGACGCGCCGCTTCCTGTGAAGCTTCCTGCGCCAGACGCTGATCTTTCTGCTCCAGCCAGGAAGAGTAGTTGCCTTCCCACGGAATACCTTCACCGCGGTCCAGCTCCAGGATCCAGCCAGCGACGTTGTCGAGGAAGTAACGGTCGTGGGTAATCGCCACAACGGTACCTTCGAAGTCGTGCAGGAAGCGCTCCAGCCACGCCACGGATTCTGCATCCAGGTGGTTAGTCGGTTCGTCGAGCAGCAGCATGTCTGGTTTTTCCAGCAGCAGGCGGCACAGCGCCACGCGGCGGCGTTCACCACCGGAGAGGTTAGCGATTTTCGCATCCCAGTCCGGCAGACGCAGGGCATCAGCCGCGCGCTCCAGCTGCACGTTCAGGTTGTGACCGTCGTGCGCCTGGATGATCTCTTCATACTTGCCCTGCTGTGCGGCCAGCTTGTCGAAGTCCGCATCCGGCTCGGCGTATTTGGCATACACTTCGTCCAGACCTTTCAGCGCGTTAACCACTTCGGATACCGCTTCTTCAACGGATTCGCGAACGGTGTGTTCCGGGTTCAGCTGAGGTTCCTGCGGCAGGTAACCAATCTTGATGCCAGGCTGCGGACGGGCTTCACCTTCGATGTCTGTATCAATGCCGGCCATGATGCGCAGCAGGGTGGACTTACCGGCACCGTTGAGACCCAGAACACCGATTTTTGCGCCCGGGAAGAAGCTCAGCGAGATATTTTTAAGAATATGACGTTTCGGCGGGACAACTTTGCCGACACGATGCATGGTATAAACGAATTGAGCCACGTTGGACTTCGCCTCTTTTATCGTAATGAGAAGGAATTTCAGCCTCGAAGTGTAGCCTTTTTCACGTCCTAATCCCAGCCAGGAACGTCGGGAGTGTTAAAACGCGCAAGAAAGGTAAAAAAGTGTCCATGACGTGGCGCGTTGAAGGATGCCTGGTTAGCATAAGTTAATTAGACTTTGACGTAGCAAGACGCTGCAATTGACGAAAAAACAATGAGGAAGAGCTTGTGGAAAAAGCCAAACGGGTGGTCTGGCGTCTGCTGGCTGCCAGCGTATGCGTAATGGCGGTAAGCCAGGCGGTGCATGCCGATTCACTGGATGAACAACGTAACCGCTACGCCCAGATTAAACAGGCGTGGGACAACAAGCAGATGGATACCGTGCAGGCGCTAATGCCGACGCTAAAGGATTATCCGCTGTATCCGTATCTGGAGTATCGCCAGATTACGGACGACCTGATGAACCAGCCTACCGTCACCGTGAATAACTTCATTCAGGCGAACCCTACCCTGCCGCCTGCCCGAAATCTCCAGTCTCGCTTTGTGAATGAGCTGGCGCGTCGCGAAGACTGGCGCGGCCTGCTGGCGTTTAGCCCTGAGAAGCCGAATGCCACCGAAGCCCAGTGTAACTATTACTACGCAAAATGGGCGACCGGTCAGCAGGAAGAGGCCTGGGCCGGGGCGAAAGAGCTCTGGCTGACCGGAAAAAACCAGCCGAACGCCTGTGATTCCCTGTTTAGCGCGTGGCGTGCTTCCGGCAAGCAGGATCCGCTCTCCTACCTTGAGCGCATCCGTCTGGCGATGAAAGCGGGTAACACGCGTCTGGTGACCACGCTGGCGGGGCAGATGCCGTCCGATTACCAGACGATCTCTACCGCGGTTATCGGGCTTGCAAACGATCCCAACAGCGTGCTGACCTTTGCCCGCAGTACGGGCGCGACCGATTTTACCCGCCAGATGGCGGCGGTGGCCTTTGCCAGCGTGGCGCGTGACGATGTGGAAAACGCGCGGCTGATGATCCCGCAGCTGGTGCAGGCGCAGCAGCTCAATGAGGAGCAAACCCAGGAGCTGCGCGACATTGTGGCGTGGCGACTGATGGGCACCGATGTGACCGATGAACAGGCGCGCTGGCGTGACGATGCGATTATGCGTTCGAATTCTACGTCGCTGGTGGAACGCCGCGTGCGCATGGCGCTGGGCACGGGCGATCGCCGTGGGCTGAATACATGGCTCGCGCGCTTGCCAATGGAGGCCAAAGAGAAAGACGAATGGCGCTACTGGCAGGCCGATCTGCTGATGGAGCGCGGCCGTGATGATGAAGCCAAAGAGATCCTCCATACGCTGATGCAGCAGCGCGGGTTTTACCCAATGGCTGCCGCGCAGCGTCTGGGTGAGGAATACACCTTCCGTATAGATAAAGCGCCTGCCAACGCGAACCCGGCGCTGACGCAGGGGCCAGAAATGGCGCGCGTTCGCGAGCTGATGTACTGGAATATGGATAACACCGCGCGCAGCGAGTGGGCGAATCTGGTGACCAGCCGCACCACCGATGAGAAAGCCCAGCTTGCCCGCTATGCGTTTGATAATCACTGGTGGGATCTCAGCGTGCAGGCGACGATCGCCGGCAAGCTTTGGGATCATCTGGAAGAGCGTTTCCCGCTGGCGTACAAAGATCTTTTCGATCGCTACACCAGCGGCAAAGATATCCCGCAAAGCTACGCGATGGCGATTGCCCGTCAGGAGAGCGCCTGGAACCCGAAAGTCCGTTCTCCGGTGGGCGCCAGCGGCCTGATGCAGATTATGCCAGGCACGGCGACGCACACGGTGAAGATGTTTAATATTCCGGGGTACAGCAGTCCGTCGCAGCTTCTGGATCCGGATACCAACATCAATATCGGTACCAGCTATCTCCAGTACGTGTATCAGCAGTTCGGCAATAACCGCATCTTCTCATCGGCGGCGTATAACGCGGGGCCAGGACGCGTGCGCACCTGGCTCGGCAACAGCGCCGGACGCATCGACGCGGTAGCGTTTGTGGAGAGCATCCCGTTCTCGGAAACGCGCGGCTACGTGAAGAACGTGCTGGCCTATGACGCTTACTATCGCTACTTCATGGGGCAGAAAGATACCCTGATGAGCGATGCCGAGTGGCAGAGACGTTACTGATCGGCGTGGGTTGTGTTATGCTGTACTCGCTAAAGAGTACAAGAGGCAGCATAACATGACCCAGCATTCCCCGTATTCCTCGGCAATGGCCGAACAACGTCATCTGGAGTGGCTTCGTTTTGTGGAGCTGCTGCGTCAGTCTTACGAACAGGATCTGCATTTACCCCTGATGCAGCTGATGCTCACGCCGGACGAGCGTGAGGCGCTTGGCACGCGCGTGCGGATCATTGAAGAGCTGCTGCGCGGAGAAATGAGCCAGCGCGAGCTGAAAAATGAGCTCGGCGCGGGCATTGCAACGATCACCCGCGGCTCGAACAGCCTGAAGTCGGCGCCGGTTGAGCTGCGCCAGTGGCTGGAAGCGGTATTGCTGAAAAATGCCGGATGACGGCTTTTCTTTATCCGGCCAACAAACTTACCGATAAATCGCGTTATGGAACGGGCTTAACGCCAGAATCACGGCCTGGTGGTAAACGCCTGAACGCGTCAGCTTGCCAGCGGTAAAGACGCCAATAGCCCCTTCTTTACGGCCAATCTCATCGATGCCGGTGTACTGCGACATCACTGGCCCGAGCGCTTCACCCGCACGGACTTTTTCCAGAATGATTTCCGGCAGCGGCAGGGTGGCCGAACGCGCTTCACCGCGCTGCTCGCGGCTTTCGATGACAACCCAGCTAAAGGTTGCGCCTTCGTCGATACCTGCTTCAATCGCTACCCAAAAGTCAGCATCTGGTGCGGCAGCCTTAGCGTTTGCCACGCGATTTCGTGCGCCAGCGCGCGTTTCCTCGCTGCCAAACGGCTGTTCAGGAACGCCACTCTCGACGCCGATGGCCTCAATATGGCAGGATCCTGCGCCGAAGATCTCGTCAAATGCCCTTAGAATTGCCTGAATTTTGGCAGGATTAGTGGTAGCAGAGACAACATGGTGCATAATTAAGCTCGATTCAAAAAAAACTCATCGCAGTATAACGGAAAAAAAGCATGTTACAGGTATACCTTGTTCGCCACGGTGAAACGCAGTGGAACGCCGAGCGACGTATTCAAGGCCAGTCAGACAGTCCTCTCACCGAGAAGGGGGTGCAGCAAGCGTGGCAGGTGGCGGAACGCGCCAGAACACTGGGCATTACCCACGTGATTACCAGCGATTTAGGTCGCACACAGCAGACGGCGCGCATCATCGCAGATGCCTGCGGCTGTGACGTCATGCTGGAGCCGCGTCTGCGCGAGCTGGATATGGGCGTGCTGGAGAAACGCCATATCGATACGCTGACGGAAGCGGAGGAGGGCTGGCGCCGCACGCTGGTGAACGGTACCGAAGATGGTCGAATTCCTGAAGGCGAATCCATGCAGGAGCTTAGCGTACGCATGCATGCCGCCCTGGCGGAATGCCTGAAGCTGCCGGCGGGAAGCCGTCCGCTGCTGGTGAGTCACGGGATTGCGTTGGGTTGCCTGGTGAGCACCATTCTGGGGTTACCGGCTTACGCTGAGCGCCGTTTGCGTCTGCGCAACTGCTCCATTTCCCGGATTGATTATCAGGAAAGCGCGTGGCTGGCGTCGGGCTGGGTAGTGGAGATGGCAGGGGACATTTCGCATCTTGATGCCCCTGCGCTTGACGAACTGCAGCGTTAACGACGTATCGGAATCAAGAATTCCATACGCAGATTGATTGGGCCTTCTTCCGGTTTGGCATCCTGCGCCGGGTAGTAGCGCTCAATGTCCTGACCTTTACGGCGATTCAGATTCAGCATTGGCATGCAGGTTCCGTAAACGGTCAGGATAAACTCCTGAACCCCCGTTCCCAGCCCTTCATAGGCGAACATCACGTATTCGCCGCCTTCCAGCACGACAGGCTTCGAACCCTGAATATACCCATTCGCCATCTCTGGCGTCAGCGCGGTGGTGTAGAACACCTCCTGCTCGTCGTCTTTTTCCTGGCTTGGGTGCGTTTCGTTGAGGCCATACAGGATTGGCGGGATCGTCGGTGCGTGGCTCAGGAAGTCGCGCCAGAACTGGACGCGCATCTGATGACGGAACTCAGAAATCTGCTCCAGTGAACAGGAGTAGCTCTGCGTCGTGCCGATCAGATGGGTTTCCGGCAGCGCGACAATTTCATATTTCGGCATCGCGAACTCGCCCAGACGCAGCGGCGGACGCATGCCAAACGAGCTCCAGTCAGGCGAGCGACGATACAGCGCTGGCGTCAACGAGAACTGTTTTTTAAAGGCGCGGGTGAAGGTCTGCTGCGAATCGAAACGATATTGCAGGGCAATATCCAGAATCGGCCGCGCGGTCAGGCGCAAAGCCACCGCAGATTTTGATAAACGACGTGCGCGAATATAGGCCCCGATAGCATGACCGGTGACATCCTTGAACATCCTTTGCAGATGCCACTTGGAATAGCCTGCTTTAGCCGCCACATTATCCAGTGACAAAGGCTGGTCGAGATGACCTTCCAGCCAGGTGAGCAGGTCGCGAATAATTCCAGCCTGATCCATATACTATCCTCATCCTTAAAACAGCAGGTGCCTGATAACAGGTTAGCGGATAATAGCATTTTTTGATGTTTTAGCATTCAGTGTTTTTTTTGCGCATTCATGCTTTTTAGAGCACATTACAGGCAGATATATTCTAATCCTGTGATCTTGCTACATTTTTGTCTAAAGTGTTGAATAATCGCTCAGTGTAATTTTAAAGAATGGTAACAATATGAAATACAAGACTTTGATCTTCACCGCGTTGATGCTGATGGTCGTGCGCGTGGCGCAGGCAGAACAGATTGGCTCCGTCGATACCGTGTTCAAAATGTTCGGCCCGGACCACAAAATCGTGGTGGAGGCGTTTGACGATCCGGACGTGAAAAACGTCACCTGCTACGTCAGCCGCGCGAAAACGGGCGGTATCAAAGGCGGGCTGGGACTGGCGGAAGATACTTCCGATGCGGCGATTTCTTGTCAGCAGGTGGGGCCGGTTGAGTTGAGCGATAAAATTAAAAACGGCAAAGCGCAGGGCGACGTTGTATTCCAGAAACGGACTTCGCTGGTATTCAAAAAACTGCAGGTGGTGCGTTTCTATGATGCCAAACGCAACACACTGGCGTACCTTGCCTACTCTGACAAAGTGGTGGAAGGCTCGCCGAAAAACGCAATCAGCGCGGTGCCGATTATGCCGTGGCGGGAATAAAAAAAACGGCGCAAAGGCGCCGTTTTTTAATGCGTTAACTGCGGGATTACTCCTGCAGATCGCCGCAGAAACGATACCCTTCGCCGTGGATCGTGGCGATGATTTCCGGCGTATCTGGCGTAGATTCGAAATGCTTACGAATACGACGAATGGTCACGTCTACGGTACGGTCGTGCGGTTTCAGCTCACGGCCGGTCATTTTCTTCAGCAACTCTGCACGGGACTGAATTTTGCCCGGGTTTTCGCAGAAGTGCAGCATCGCGCGGAATTCACTGCGCGGCAGTTTATACTGCTCACCGTTCGGGCTAATCAGCGAACGGCTATTGATATCAAGTTCCCAGCCGTTGAATTTGTAGCTGTCTACGCTACGACGCTCTTCGCTGACCGTACCCAGGTTCATGGTGCGGGACAGCAGGTTGCGTGCACGAATGGTTAACTCGCGAGGATTGAACGGCTTGGTGATGTAGTCATCCGCACCGATTTCCAGGCCAAGAATTTTATCAACTTCGTTATCACGGCCCGTCAGGAACATTAACGCGACGTTCGCCTGCTCGCGCAGTTCGCGCGCCAGAAGAAGACCGTTTTTGCCCGGCAGGTTAATATCCATGATCACCAGGTTGATATCATTTTCAGAAAGGATCTGATGCATCTCTGCGCCATCGGTCGCTTCAAAGACATCGTAGCCTTCTGCTTCGAAAATGCTCTTTAACGTGTTGCGTGTTACCAACTCGTCTTCAACGATAAGAATGTGCGGGGTCTGCATGTTTGCTACCTAAATTGCCAACTAAATCGAAACAGGAAGTACAAAAGTCCCTGACCTGCCTGATGCATGTCGCAAATTAACATGATCGGCTTAACGTGACTAAAGTACGTAATTGCGTTCTTGATGCACTTTCCATCAACGTCAACAACATCATTAGCTTGGTCTTGGGTACTTTCCCTTTGGACCCGACAGTGTCAAAAACGGCTGTCATCCTAACCATTTTAACAGCAACATAACAGGCTAAGTGACACCAGACACCCAATAAAACTACGCTTCGTTGACATATATCAAGTTCAATTGTAGCACGTTAACAGTTTGATGAAATCATCGTAGCGGAATGCTAGCCTTTGTCACAATTTTTCAATAAACCAACTAGTTGCGGACATTGATTTATAAACGAAGCGAATCCAATCAGAATAGGGTATTCATGTTGCTATTATCATTATAAAACATAAGGATAATAGTGTTCTGTTAACATTCTAACTGATTGTTCAGACAAGGAATAGTTTAGCGTTTTTAATTTGTTATGAAACGCTATTTCGGTGATTTGTGTTGCAATTTTGTAAATTCGCGCTGCGTAATATGTTGAAGTGCATCACATTTTTACCCGCTAACTGATTAAAAAGAGAGCATAAATGCATCTGTCGATTGTACTGGTTGCCCCAGCCAGAGCTGAAAATATAGGCGCTGCCGCGCGTGCCATGAAAACCATGGGGTTCACAGATTTACGTATCGTGGACAGCACTGCCCACCTGGAGCCTGCGGCTCGTTGGGTAGCGCACGGATCGGGCGATATCCTCGATAATATAACCACTTACGCTACGCTTGCTGATGCGCTGCACGACATTTCGTTTACCGTTGCGACCACCGCGCGCAGCCGTGCGAAGTTCCATTACTATGCCACGCCAGCGGAGCTGGTGCCTATGTTGAGCGAGAAAAGCCAGTGGCTGGAGAAGGCCGCGCTGGTGTTTGGTCGCGAAGACTCCGGATTAACCAACGAAGAGCTGGAGCTGGCGGACGTTCTTACCGGTGCGCCGATGGTCGCCGATTATCCCTCCCTGAATTTAGGCCAGGCGGTCATGGTCTACTGCTATCAATTAGCCTCCCTAATACAAATCCCCCAACCTCCGGCAGAAGGGGCAAATGAAAATCAGCTGGCTGCGCTGCGCGCTCGCGTTGAGCAACTGTTGTCTCAGCTGGGGGTGGAGGACGATCAGAAAATGGCTGACTGGCTGCAGCAGCGTTTGGGGCGTCTTGAGCAGCGGGACACCGCAATGCTGCACCGTTTGCTGCACGATATTGAAAAAAAATTAGCGGAGTAAAATCCTGTCATAAGTTTTCACTATGGCGAATAAGTCTGTCCAGAAGGGTTGCTATTGGGCGAATCGGATGAAAATAAATCTGCAAACAGCGGGAGGTGAGAGTCTCCCGAATTGTGATCAAATTAAAAATTCGTTGACTTAAGGTGCCCGATCCTTTAACCCTAAAAGAATACAGGACAGACAGATAATAATGACAGAGTACACAACATCCATGAAACGCATCAGCATCACCACCATTACTACAACCATCATCATTACCACAGGTAACGATGCGGGCTGACGCGTACAGGAAAAACAAAAAAAAGCCCGCACCTGAACAGTGCGGGCTTTTTTTTCGGCTAAAGGAAACGAGGTAGAACCATGCGAGTGTTGAAGTTCGGCGGTACATCAGTGGCAAATGCAGAACGTTTTCTGCGTGTTGCCGATATCCTGGAAAGCAACGCCAGGCAGGGGCAGGTTGCTACCGTGCTCTCTGCCCCGGCAAAAATCACGAACCATCTGGTGGCGATGATTGAAAAAACCATCGGTGGCCAGGATGCACTTCCGAACATCAGCGACGCAGAGCGTATCTTCGCTGACTTACTGCAAGGGCTGGCAGAGGCGCTGCCTGGCTTCCCGCACGCTCAGCTGAAGTCCTTCGTTGAGCAGGAGTTCGCGCAAATCAAACATGTCCTGCACGGCATCAGCCTTCTCGGCCAGTGCCCGGACAGCGTCAACGCGGCGCTGATCTGCCGGGGCGAAAAACTTTCTATCGCCATCATGGCCGGCGTGCTGGAAGCGCGCGGCCATAGCGTGACCGTAATCGATCCGGTTGAAAAACTGCTGGCGGTGGGCCACTACCTCGAATCCACCGTTGATATTGCCGAATCAACCCGCCGTATCGCCGCCAGCAAAATTCCGTCTGACCACATGATCCTGATGGCAGGCTTCACCGCCGGTAACGAGAAGGGCGAGCTGGTGGTGCTGGGCCGTAACGGCTCCGACTACTCCGCCGCCGTGCTGGCCGCCTGTTTACGTGCGTACTGTTGTGAAATCTGGACTGACGTCGACGGCGTTTATACCTGCGACCCGCGCCAGGTACCCGATGCCAGACTGCTGAAGTCGATGTCGTACCAGGAAGCGATGGAGCTTTCCTACTTCGGCGCCAAAGTGCTTCACCCGCGTACCATCTCCCCGATTGCCCAGTTCCAGATCCCTTGCCTGATTAAAAACACCGGTAATCCGCTGGCGCCGGGTACGCTGATTGGCGCGAGTACCGATGAAGACGGTTTGCCGGTCAAAGGCATCTCCAACCTCAACAACATGGCGATGTTCAGCGTCTCCGGTCCGGGGATGAAGGGGATGGTCGGCATGGCGGCGCGCGTCTTTGCTGCTATGTCCCGCAACGGTATCTCGGTGGTGCTGATTACCCAGTCTTCTTCCGAATACAGCATCAGCTTCTGCGTGCCGCAGGCCGACTGCCTGCGCGCCCGCCGCGCGCTGGAGGACGAGTTCTACCTGGAGCTGAAAGAAGAGCTGCTGGAGCCGCTCGCCATTCAGGAGCGTCTGGCGATTATCTCCGTGGTCGGCGACGGCATGCGCACGCTGCGCGGTATCTCCGCCAAGTTCTTTGCCGCGCTGGCGCGCGCCAATATCAATATCGTGGCGATTGCCCAGGGCTCGTCAGAGCGTTCAATTTCTGTTGTTGTGGACAACGATGACGCCACCACCGGCGTACGCGTGGTTCACCAGATGCTGTTCAACACCGACCAGGTTATCGAACTGTTCCTGATTGGCGTCGGCGGGGTGGGCGGCGCGCTGTTGGAGCAGGTGAAGCGTCAGCAGGAGTGGCTGAAGAAGAAACATATCGATCTGCGCGTCTGTGGGATTGCCAACTCCAGAGCGTTGCTGACCAATGTGCATGGCCTTAACCTGGAAAACTGGCAGGCCGAGATGAACGAGGCGAAAGAGCCGTTCAACCTGGGGCGCCTGATCCGTCTGGTGAAAGAGTATCATCTGCTTAACCCGGTGATCGTCGACTGTACCTCGAACCAGGCGGTGGCCGATCAGTACGCCGACTTCCTGCGCGAGGGGTTCCACGTGGTGACGCCGAACAAAAAGGCCAACACCTCGTCGATGGATTACTATCACCAGCTGCGTCTGGCGGCGAGCAAGTCGCGCCGCAAGTTCCTGTACGACACCAACGTGGGCGCGGGCCTGCCGGTTATCGAGAACCTGCAGAACCTGCTGAACGCCGGCGACGAACTGCAGCGTTTCTCCGGCATTCTCTCCGGCTCGCTGTCGTTTATCTTCGGCAAGCTGGATGAGGGGATGAGCCTGTCGGAAGCCACCCGCGCCGCGCGCGAGCTGGGCTATACCGAGCCGGATCCGCGTGACGATCTCTCCGGTATGGACGTGGCGCGCAAGCTTCTGATCCTCGCCCGTGAAACGGGCCGTGAGCTTGAGCTTTCCGATATCGTGATTGAACCCGTGCTGCCAGCAGAATTTGACAGCAGCGGTGATGTCGCTGCATTCATGGCAAATTTGCCGCAGCTTGACGACGCTTTTGCCGCTCGCGTTGCGAAAGCCCGTGATGAAGGTAAGGTATTGCGCTATGTTGGCAACATTGAAGAAGATGGCGTGTGCCGGGTGAAGATTGCCGAAGTGGATGGCAACGACCCGCTGTACAAAGTCAAAAACGGCGAAAACGCCCTCGCGTTTTACAGCCACTATTATCAGCCACTGCCGCTGGTGCTTCGCGGCTATGGCGCAGGGAACGATGTTACGGCGGCGGGTGTGTTTGCCGATCTGCTGCGTACCCTGTCATGGAAGTTAGGAGTTTAACATGGTCAAAGTTTATGCCCCGGCTTCCAGCGCGAATATGAGCGTCGGATTTGACGTGCTGGGCGCGGCGGTGACGCCGGTGGATGGTTCACTGCTGGGCGATACGGTCACGGTGGAAGCGGCAGACAGCTTCAGCCTGAATAACGTGGGCCGCTTCGCCAGCAAACTGCCGTCAGACCCGCGCGAGAATATCGTCTATCAGTGCTGGGAACGCTTCTGTCAGGAGATCGGTAAAAACGTGCCGGTTGCTATGACGCTGGAAAAAAGTATGCCGATTGGCTCGGGTCTGGGTTCCAGCGCCTGCTCGGTGGTCGCCGCGCTGGTGGCGATGAACGAGCACTGCGGCAAGCCGCTAAACAACAACCGCCTGCTGGGGTTGATGGGCGAGCTGGAAGGGCGCATCTCCGGCAGCATTCACTATGACAACGTGGCGCCGTGCTTCCTCGGCGGCATGCAGCTGATGATCGAAGAAAATGGCATCATCAGCCAGCAGGTGCCAGGGTTTGATGAGTGGCTGTGGGTGCTAGCCTATCCGGGCATTAAGGTCTCTACCGCGGAAGCGCGTGCGATCCTGCCCGCGCAGTATCGTCGTCAGGACTGTATCGCCCACGGGCGTCATCTGGCGGGCTTTATCCACGCCTGCTACACCCGTCAGCCGCAGCTGGCGGCGAAGCTGATGAAGGACGTCATTGCCGAGCCGTACCGCACGAAGCTGCTGCCGGGCTTTAACGAGGCGCGACAGGCATCCATGGATATCGGCGCGCAGGCGTGCGGCATCTCCGGCTCCGGCCCGACGCTGTTCGCCCTGTGCGACAAGCCTGACACCGCGCAGCGCGTGGCGGACTGGCTCTCTAAACACTACCTGCAAAATCAGGAAGGCTTTGTTCATATTTGCCGTCTGGACACGGCTGGCGCACGAGTACTGGGATAATTAATGAAACTCTATAACCTTAAAGATCATAACGAGCAGGTCAGCTTCGCGCAGGCGGTAACTCAGGGGCTGGGCAAAAATCAGGGGCTGTTCTTCCCGCATGACCTGCCGGAATTCCAGCTGACCGACATCGACGAGCTGCTGAAGCAGGACTTTGTCACCCGCAGCACCAAAATTCTGTCTGCGTTTATCGGCGACGAAATTCCGCAGGAGCTGCTGGAAGAGCGCGTGCGTGCGGCGTTCGCTTTCCCGGCGCCCGTTAAGCAGGTTGAGCCTGACGTTGGCTGCCTGGAGCTGTTCCACGGCCCGACGCTGGCGTTTAAAGACTTCGGCGGCCGCTTTATGGCGCAGATGCTGACCCACATCAGCGGCGACAAACCGGTGACCATCCTGACCGCGACATCCGGCGATACCGGTGCGGCGGTGGCGCATGCCTTCTACGGCCTGAAAAACGTCCGCGTGGTGATCCTCTATCCGAAAGGCAAAATCAGCCCGCTGCAGGAAAAACTGTTCTGTACGCTCGGCGGCAACATTGAAACCGTGGCAATTGACGGCGATTTCGATGCCTGCCAGGCGCTGGTCAAGCAGGCTTTCGACGACGAAGAGCTGAAGGTGGCTCTGGGTCTGAACTCTGCTAACTCCATCAACATCAGCCGTCTGCTGGCGCAGATTTGCTACTACTTCGAAGCGGTGGCGCAGCTGCCGCAGGAAGCGCGCAACCAGCTGGTGATCTCCGTGCCGAGCGGTAACTTCGGTGACCTGACGGCAGGTCTGCTGGCGAAATCCCTGGGTCTGCCGGTGAAACGCTTTATCGCCGCGACCAACGCCAACGACACCGTGCCGCGCTTCCTGAAAGACGGGAAGTGGGCGCCGAACGCTACGCAGGCGACGCTCTCCAACGCGATGGATGTGTCACAGCCGAACAACTGGCCGCGCGTGGAAGAGCTGTTCCGCCGTAAGATCTGGCGTTTGGGTGACCTGGGTTACGCCGCGGTGACGGATGAAACCACCAAAGAGACCATGCGCGAGCTGAAGGCGGTGGGGTATACCTCTGAACCGCACGCGGCGATTGCCTACCGCGCGCTGCGCGACCAGCTTAACCCGGGTGAATATGGCCTGTTCCTGGGCACCGCGCATCCGGCGAAGTTCAAAGAGAGCGTAGAAGCGATCCTGGGCGAAACGCTGCCGCTGCCGAAAGAGCTGGCCGAGCGCGCCGACCTGCCTCTGCTGTCACATGAGCTGCCGGCAGATTTTGCCGCGCTGCGTAAGCTGATGATGACTCGCGCGTGATTGTGTTGCCCGGTGGCGGCTACGCCTTACCGGGCCTACAACGACCACGACGACCTAATCGTAGGCCGGGTAAGCGCAGCGCCACCCGGCAATCGCAACACCGATATCTATGCCGGGTAAGGCGAAGCCGCCACCCGGCTTTTTTATGGAGAAATTAAGGAGAGAAAAAGCAGGAAAAAAGCAGAAATTCCCAATAAATGCGGTCACTTAGCGTTTAGGATTGCAGAGAATAACATCCCCCGTTCCCCTCGCGTAATCTCCTTACATCGGCCCACGTTGGGCAAGAAGAATAAGGAGTCACCTGTGTCTACACTGAAACCTGCACTCATCGCGCTTTCACTGGTGCTGGCCGCCCCCATGGCGGTTCAGGCATCTGAAATTACCCTCGTACCGGCGGTTAAACTGCAGATTGGCGACCAGGATAACAACGGTCATTACTGGGACGGCGGCCGCTGGCGCGACCACGACTGGTGGAAGGCGCATTATGACTGGCGTGATAACCACTGGCGTCCACATGATGAGCATCGTAAACACGACGATCGTCACGATGACCATCACCACGATGACCACCGCGACGATCGCGGCCCGGACTGGAAACACCATTAATGCAAAACCCCGCCAGCTGGCGGGGTTTGTTTTACTGCTCGTGGCGCTTAAACACCAGCTCGCCTTTCCCTGACGACGCCTCGTCAAAGAAATAGCCTTCGCTGTTGAAGGCGGTTAGCTGCTCCGGCTTCGTCAGGCGGTTCTGGATGATGTAGCGGCTCATCAGGCCGCGCGCTTTCTTGGCGTAGAAGCTGATCACCTTGAACTTACCGTTCTTCTCGTCGAGGAATACCGGTTTGATAATCTCCGCATCCAGCTTTTTCGGCTTCACCGACTTGTAGTATTCATCGGATGCCAGGTTTATCACCACGTTGTCGCCCTGGGCGTGCAGCGCCGCATTAAGCTTGTCGGTAATGATATCGCCCCAGAAATGGTACAGATCTTTGCCTTTGGCATTTTCCAGGCGAATCCCCATCTCCAGACGATACGGCTGCATCAGATCCAGCGGGCGCAGTACGCCGTACAGACCCGACAGCATGCGCAGATGCTGCTGGGCAAAATCGAAATCGGCTTCGCTAAAATCTTCCGCCTGCAGGCCGGTGTAGACATCACCTTTAAACGCCAGAATCGCCTGGCGAGCGTTTGCCGGGGTGAAATCCGGGTGCCACTCGTGAAAGCGGGTCGCGTTAAGATCGGCCAGCTTGTCGCTGATGCTCATCAGCGAGGCGATTTGCGGCGCAGAGAGTTTACGCGCTTCGCGGATCAGCTGTTGCGAGTAGTCCAGCAGTTCAGGCTGGGTATAGCGCTCGGTGGCGAGCGGGCTCTGGTAGTCGAGCGTTTTTGCAGGTGAAATCAGAATCAGCATATCCAGTCCTTGCAGGAAATTTAGAGCGACTTTAGCAAAAAATCGCCCTGAATTGATCGATAGCTGTTATTGCCGCGGCAAATCATCCCACGTGCCGGGGGCAAGCTGCGCCTTAACGTCGGGATAGCGGGCGGGATCAAATACCGGCGGAACGCCGAGTTTGCGCTGACGCAGATAGTCTCTGGCAATCAGGGTCACAACGGGTGAGAGCAGCAGGATAGCGGTGAGGTTCGTGATCGCCATCAGCGCCATAATGATATCGGCCAGCTGCCAGACCAGCGGCATACTGAGGAAGGAGCCAGCGATGATCATCAGAATGACCGCGAGACGCAGGGTTCCGATTGCGGCGCGGGAGTCGAGTTTCAGGAAAATAAGGTTATTTTCGGCGTAGAGGTAATTCACCACAATCGAACTGAAGGCAAACAGCACCAGGACGAGCGAGACAAATCCTGCTCCCCAGCCGCCGGTCAGGTTCACCAGCGCCTGCTGGAGAAGCTGTATCCCGGCGGTACCAGAAGAATGCGGGACGGGGCCTGCCAGCAGCAAAATCATGGCGCTGGCGGAGCAGATGATAATGGTATCGGTAAAGACGCCAATCATCTGCACAATGCCCTGTGCCGCCGGGTGTGGCGGCCAGGAAGAGGCGGCAGCGGCCGCGTTGGGGGTTGACCCCATTCCGGCTTCATTGGAGAACATGCCCCGCTGAAAACCCGCCATCAGCGCCTGGCTGAAGGTGTAGCCCAGCGCCCCGGAGGCCACCTCGCGCCAGCCAAAAGCGCTTTTGACGATGGTCGCAATCACGCCCGGCACCTGGTCGATATGCAGTGCGGCGACGAACAGGCTCGCGACAACCCAAAGCAGCGCCATAACGGGAACCAGCCACTGCATCAGGCGGGCGATGCCCCTGAGACCGGCTGAAATGGTGAGCAAAACGACGAGGGCTAACACGATACCGGCGATCCACTCCGGGCAGGAGAAGGCATAGCGCAGGGCATTGGCGACAGAATTTGCCTGGACGGTATTAAAAATAAGGCCGTACGCGAGCAGTAAAAAAAGCGAGAACAGAACGCCCATCCAGCGCATCCCTAAGCCACGCGCCATGTACCAGGCAGGACCGCCGCGAAACTGGCCGTTTTTATCTTTCTCTTTATACAGCTGGGCGAGCGAACTTTCCGCAAAGGAGGTTGCCATCCCGAGTAGCGCCGTTACCCACATCCAGAAAACCGCGCCTGGCCCACCGGCGCTGATGGCCAGCGCAACGCCCGCCAGATTCCCGCTGCCGAGGCGTGCCGCCAGGCTGGTACAGAGTGCCTGGAACGACGTTAATCCGCCCGGCTGGGGCGTAACGCTGTTTTTCAGACTTCTGCCAAACTTGCGAATATAACGAAACTGGATAAACCCACTGCGTAGCGTAAACCAAATACCTGCTCCCAGAAGCAGGTAAATCATTATCGAACCCCACAGGACTTCGTTAATAAAGAAAAAGAAATCAGGCATTAACGTCCCTCTTGTTGATGCCAAAGTGAATATGTAAGCGCTACCACTGATTGGGCATGCTGTTGCTTAGCAGCCTGTTAATCTTCCGAGTTTACCATACTCTACCTAAGCGCACTGTCTGCGGTTGCGCTGCCTCTCACTCGTGTTATCATCAGGGCAGACCGGTTACATCCCCCTAACAAGTAAACCTGTCATTTTTCCGCTGCAGGCATGCTGTCGGTAGCGTGAATTATCCAGGGCACGTTAAAAGAGAAACACTATCATGACGGATAAATTGACCTCCCTTCGTCAGTTCACCACTGTCGTAGCTGACACCGGAGATATCGCGGCAATGAAGCTGTACCAGCCGCAGGATGCCACAACCAACCCTTCTCTGATCCTTAACGCCGCACAGATCCCTGAGTATCGCAAACTGATTGACGACGCAGTGACCTGGGCGAAAGCGCAGAGCAATGACCGCGCGCAGCAGGTTGTGGATGCCACCGACAAGCTGGCAGTGAACATCGGTCTGGAAATCCTGAAACTGGTTCCTGGCCGTATCTCTACCGAAGTGGATGCACGTCTCTCCTACGACACCGAAGCGTCTATCGCGAAAGCGAAACGCCTGATCAAAATGTACAACGACGCTGGCATCAGCAACGACCGTATCCTGATCAAACTGGCTTCTACCTGGCAGGGTATCCGCGCGGCAGAGCAGCTGGAAAAAGACGGTATCAACTGTAACCTGACCCTGCTGTTCTCCTTCGCGCAGGCGCGTGCATGTGCAGAAGCAGGCGTATACCTGATTTCTCCGTTCGTGGGCCGTATTCTGGACTGGTACAAAGCTAACACCGATAAGAAAGAGTACGCGCCGGCTGAAGATCCAGGCGTGGTTTCTGTTACTGAAATCTACGAATACTACAAACAGCACGGCTATGAGACAGTGGTTATGGGCGCAAGCTTCCGTAACGTCGGAGAAATCATCGAGCTGGCTGGCTGTGACCGCCTGACCATCGCCCCTGCGCTGCTGAAAGAGCTGGCAGAAAGCGAAGGTACCATCGAGCGTAAGCTGTCCTACACCGGTGAAGTGAAAGCACGCCCAGAGCGCATCACTGAATCCGAGTTCCTGTGGCAGCACAACCAGGATCCAATGGCTGTAGACAAGCTGGCGGACGGTATCCGTAAGTTTGCTGTTGACCAGGGCAAACTGGAAAAAATGATCGGCGACCTGCTGTAATTATTCTGCGTGACCGGACTCCCGGTCACGCGACTTCTTTCGTCCCCTGTCTGAATCTCCTCTCTGCGTGTATCATTCCCTTTAATCAGTACTTTTTGAATGGAATGGATATGAATACCTTACGCATCGGCTTAGTGTCGATTTCTGACCGCGCCTCCAGCGGCGTTTACCAGGATAAAGGCATCCCTGCTCTGGAAGAGTGGCTTGGCAGCGCGCTGACCACCCCCTTTGACATTCAGACCCGCCTGATCCCTGACGAACAGCCGATCATCGAGCAGACGCTCTGCGAGCTGGTGGATGAGATGAGCTGCCACCTTGTTCTGACGACGGGCGGAACCGGCCCCGCGCGCCGCGACGTGACGCCGGACGCAACGCTGGCGATCGCCGATCGTGAAATGCCGGGCTTCGGCGAACAGATGCGCCAGATCAGTCTACACTTTGTTCCGACGGCCATTCTTTCCCGCCAGGTGGGAGTGATCCGCAAGCAGGCGTTGATTCTGAACCTGCCGGGGCAGCCGAAGTCGATCAAAGAGACGCTGGAAGGGCTGAAGGCGGAAGATGGCAGCGTCCTCGTTCACGGCATCTTTGCGAGTGTACCGTATTGTATACAGCTGCTTGACGGCCCCTATGTGGAAACCGATGAGAAAGTAGTAGCAGCTTTTCGCCCGAAAAACGCACGCCGCGAAACAATCTCCTGAAATTAACCAATATGTGGCATTAGCTGAAGCGGCGATAGCGTGGTAAAGCTTTTACGGTATAGTAATTTTTTCTTTACGACTGCTGTAAAAATAAATCCACAATATACGCAAATGGTTCGCTATGTCACATAACACCCGACCTCTGAATCGACAGGACTACAAAACTCTCACGCTCGCGGCCTTAGGCGGCGCGCTGGAATTTTACGACTTCATCATCTTTGTTTTCTTCGCCGCCGTGGTGGGAGAACTCTTCTTCCCGGCGGATATCCCGGAATGGCTGCGTCAGGTGCAAACCTTCGGCATTTTTGCCGCCGGATATCTGGCGCGTCCGCTGGGCGGCATTATCATGGCCCACTTTGGCGATCTGGTCGGGCGCAAGAAGATGTTTACCCTTAGCATTCTGCTGATGGCCGTGCCGACGCTGGCCATTGGTCTGCTGCCCACCTATGCCTCGATGGGCATCCTTGCTCCGTTGCTGCTGTTGCTGATGCGCGTCCTTCAGGGCGCGGCGATTGGCGGTGAAGTGCCGGGCGCATGGGTGTTTGTCGCGGAGCATGTTCCGGCGCGCCGCATTGGTATCGCCTGCGGAACCTTAACCGCGGGGTTAACGGTAGGGATTTTGCTTGGTTCCGTCGTCGCGACAATTGTAAACACCAGCATGACGCAGCAGGCCGTGCACGACTGGGGATGGCGTATTCCGTTCCTGCTGGGCGGGGCGTTTGGTCTGGTCGCGATGTACCTGCGCCGCTGGCTGCAGGAGACGCCGATTTTCCTCGAGATGCAGCAGCGCAAGGCGCTGGCGCAGGAGCTGCCGGTGAAGGCGGTCGTGGTACGCCATAAAAAAGCGGTGGTGGTGTCGATGCTGCTCACCTGGCTGCTCTCGGCGGGCATTGTGGTGGTAATATTGATGTCCCCGGTGTGGCTGCAAAAGCAGTACGGTTTCGCTCCTGCCGTGACGCTACAGGCGAACAGTATCGCGACAATCATGCTCTGCTTTGGCTGCCTGGCCGCCGGGCTGGCGGCAGATCGTTTCGGTGCCAGCGTTACCTTTATCGTCGGCAGCCTGTTACTGGCCGCATCAAGCTGGGCGTTTTACCATCTGGCGGGCAGCCATCCTGAACAGCTGTTCCTGCTGTACGGCACGGTAGGGCTGTGCGTGGGCGTTGTCGGGGCGGTACCGTACGTGATGGTCCGCGCGTTCCCGCCGGAGGTACGCTTCACCGGGATCTCATTTTCCTATAACGTGTCGTATGCCATTTTTGGCGGGCTGACGCCGATTGCGGTGACGGTGCTGATGGGCGTGTCGCCGATGGCGCCAGCCTGGTATGTACTCGCGCTCTCGCTGATGGGGCTGGTATTAGGATTTTGGCTTCGTCAGGCGGGGGGATGTCGTGCCCGCGAGGCGGGCACGACAGAGGGATCAGTGTTTTTCACCAATCGGTAGAATGGTGCGTTCAAACTGCTCGTTCAGCACTTCACCCATTGCGAGGTAGATAGCGCTTGCGCCGCAAACCAGACCAATCCAGCCTGCAACATGAACGATGCCTTCGTTATCCACCAGGTGACCGATCGCCAGCAGGGCGAACAGTACGGTCAGGCTCAGGAAAACGAACTGCAGCATGCGGTTACCTTTCAGGGTGCCGAAGAACATGAACAGGGTGAAGACGCCCCACAGGCCCAGGTAAACGCCCAGGAAGTGGGCGTTTGCCGCGTCTGCCATGCCCATTTTAGGCAGCAGCAGAATGGCAACCAGGGTCAGCCAGAAAGAACCGTAAGAGGTGAAGGCGGTTAAGCCGAAGGTATTGCCTTTCTTATATTCCAGCAGGCCCGCGAAGATTTGCGCGATACCGCCGTAAAAAATACCCATCGCCAGGATGATGCCATCCATCGGGAACATCCCGATATTGTGCAGGTTCAGCAGGATAGTGGTCATGCCAAAACCCATCAGGCCCAGCGGAGCCGGATTAGCCAACTTAGTGTTGCCCATAAGTCCTCAAAAAAATCATCATTAATATGGTGAAATGGTTAAACCCGCGTCAATACTCCCTGACGGGGCGCGGCATCATAATGGGCGCTATCGATGGCGTCTATGATCTCATCAGGGTGAAATTAAAATTTTTTTTATGCTTGCCCCTTGATGGATGCCGTCGCGACCCCATCTTGTAGTCAACCGCAGTGTGTGGACCTGAAAAAAATCAAATCTGGGCAGTTGAAAAAGCACGTTCTGCCCTTATTACAGGTACACAACCACATGTTGACTGAATTTTTAGTGGAGACGTTTAGATGGGTAAAATTATTGGTATCGACCTGGGTACTACCAACTCTTGTGTAGCGATTATGGATGGCACTACTGCACGCGTGCTGGAG
Organism: Enterobacter sp. 940_PEND; assembly: GCF_001059415.1. NCBI lineage: Bacteria > Pseudomonadati > Pseudomonadota > Gammaproteobacteria > Enterobacterales > Enterobacteriaceae > Enterobacter > Enterobacter sp. 940_PEND. The sequence continues at coordinate 15,305 of NZ_JUMS01000055.1, read as the reverse complement.
AACGCCGAGGGCGATCGCACCACGCCTTCTATCATTGCTTATACCCAGGATGGTGAAACTCTGGTTGGTCAGCCGGCTAAACGTCAGGCAGTGACAAACCCGCAAAACACCCTGTTTGCGATTAAACGCCTGATCGGCCGCCGCTTCCAGGACGAAGAAGTTCAGCGTGACGTTTCCATCATGCCTTACAAAATCATCGCGGCAGATAACGGCGATGCATGGCTTGATGTGAAAGGCACCAAAACTGCACCACCGCAGATTTCTGCTGAAGTGCTGAAAAAAATGAAGAAAACCGCTGAAGATTACCTGGGTGAGCCGGTAACTGAAGCTGTTATCACCGTTCCTGCATACTTCAACGATGCTCAGCGTCAGGCAACCAAAGATGCTGGCCGTATCGCAGGTCTGGAAGTAAAACGTATCATCAACGAACCAACCGCTGCTGCACTGGCTTACGGTCTGGATAAAGAAGTTGGCAACCGTACTATCGCGGTTTACGACCTGGGTGGTGGTACCTTCGATATTTCTATTATCGAAATCGACGAAGTTGACGGCGAAAAAACCTTCGAAGTTCTGGCAACCAACGGTGATACCCACCTGGGTGGTGAAGACTTCGATACCCGTCTGATCAACTACCTCGTTGATGAGTTCAAGAAAGATCAGGGCATTGACCTGCGTAACGATCCGCTGGCCATGCAGCGCCTGAAAGAAGCCGCTGAGAAAGCGAAGATCGAGCTGTCTTCCGCTCAGCAGACCGACGTGAACCTGCCGTACATCACCGCAGACGCGACCGGTCCTAAACACATGAACATCAAAGTGACCCGTGCGAAACTGGAAAGCCTGGTAGAAGACCTGGTGAACCGTTCTATCGAGCCGCTGAAAGTTGCTCTGCAGGACGCTGGCCTGTCCGTATCCGATATCCAGGACGTTATCCTGGTCGGTGGTCAGACCCGTATGCCAATGGTTCAGAAGAAAGTGGCTGAGTTCTTTGGTAAAGAGCCACGTAAAGACGTTAACCCGGACGAAGCGGTCGCAATCGGTGCTGCGGTTCAGGGTGGCGTACTGACCGGTGAAGTTAAAGACGTACTGCTGCTGGACGTTACCCCGCTGTCTCTGGGTATCGAAACCATGGGCGGTGTGATGACTGCGCTCATCAACAAAAACACCACCATCCCAACGAAACACAGCCAGGTGTTCTCTACCGCTGAAGACAACCAGTCTGCGGTAACCATCCATGTGATTCAGGGTGAGCGTAAGCGTGCGGCGGATAACAAATCTCTGGGTCAGTTCAACCTGGACGGTATTAACCCGGCGCCGCGCGGCATGCCGCAGATCGAAGTGACCTTCGACATCGATGCTGACGGTATCCTGCACGTGTCTGCGAAAGACAAAAACAGCGGTAAAGAGCAGAAGATCACCATCAAGGCATCTTCTGGCCTGAACGAAGCGGAAATCGAAAAAATGGTTCGCGATGCCGAAGCTAACGCGGAATCCGACCGTAAGTTCGAAGAGCTGGTTCAGACCCGCAACCAGGGTGACCATCTGCTGCACAGCACCCGTAAGCAGGTTGAAGAAGCAGGCGATAAGCTGCCAGCGGAAGACAAGACTGCTATCGAAGCTGCACTGAGCGCGCTGGAATCCTCACTGAAAGGTGAAGACAAAGCGGACATCGAAGCGAAGATGCAGGAACTGGCGCAGGCTTCTCAGAAGCTGATGGAAATCGCTCAGCAGCAGCACGCTCAACAGCAGGCGGGCGCTGACGCTTCGGCGAACAACGCGAAAGACGACGACGTTGTCGACGCTGAGTTCGAAGAAGTTAAAGATAAAAAATAATCGCCCTGATGCAGGGTAATTAATCGGCACGGGCGTAGGAGAACTCTCCACGCCCGTGCTCGCATGTTAAGGGGCTTAAAAAAACCAATGGCAAAGCAAGACTATTACGAGATTTTAGGCGTTCCGAAAACTGCGGAAGAGCGTGAAATCAAAAAGGCGTACAAGCGCCTGGCCATGAAATTCCACCCGGACCGTAACCAGGGTGACAAAGAGGCTGAAGCCAAATTTAAAGAGATCAAAGAAGCCTACGAAGTCCTGACCGATGCACAGAAACGCGCGGCCTATGACCAGTACGGTCACGCAGCCTTTGAACAGGGCGGCATGGGCGGCGGTGGATTCGGCGGCGGCGGCTTTGGCGGCGGCGCTGACTTCAGCGATATCTTTGGCGATGTATTTGGCGACATCTTCGGCGGCGGCCGTGGTCGTCAGCGCGCGGCGCGCGGCGCGGACCTGCGCTACAACATGGAGCTGACGCTGGAAGAGGCCGTTCGCGGTGTCACCAAAGAGATCCGTATCCCGACGCTGGAAGAGTGTGACGTTTGCCACGGCAGCGGCGCGAAAGCGGGTACGCAGCCTCAGACCTGTCCAACCTGTCACGGCTCTGGCCAGGTACAGATGCGTCAGGGCTTCTTCGCGGTACAGCAGGCCTGTCCTCACTGTCACGGTCGCGGCACGCTGATCAAAGATCCGTGCACCAAATGCCACGGGCACGGTCGCGTTGAGAAAACCAAAACTCTGTCCGTTAAGATCCCGGCTGGCGTCGATACGGGCGACCGCATCCGTCTGGCGGGTGAGGGCGAAGCAGGTGAGCACGGCGCACCGGCGGGCGATCTGTACGTTCAGGTGCAGGTGAAACAGCACGCTATCTTCGAGCGTGAAGGTAATAACCTGTACTGCGAAGTGCCGATCAACTTCGCGATGGCGGCACTCGGCGGTGAAATCGAAGTGCCTACGCTGGACGGTCGCGTGAACCTGAAAGTGCCTGGGGAAACCCAGACCGGCAAGCTGTTCCGCATGCGCGGGAAAGGCGTTAAATCCGTTCGCGGTGGCGCCCAGGGCGACCTGCTGTGCCGCGTCGTCGTCGAAACGCCGGTTGGCCTGAACGACAAGCAGAAACAGCTGCTGAAAGAACTGCAGGAGAGCTTTGGCGGCCCAACGGGTGAGAAAAACAGCCCGCGTTCCAAAAGCTTCTTCGATGGCGTCAAAAAATTCTTCGATGATTTGACCCGCTAATTCGTTAGCTGATTTTCATCTTCGAAAAGCCCGGAAGCGATTCCGGGCTTTTTTATTTGCGCGTATAGCTCGGTTAAACTGAGTCTATACTCAACATTAATCTGTTTTTGCCGAGCTATTTGGCTTGGTATTATGGTTTTATCGAGGTATTGTTGTAAAAGAGAGAACTTAAATGAAATTACTACACCGTTTCTTTAGCAGTGAGGCGTCCGGTGGGGTGATCCTGATTATTGCCGCAGCGGCCGCGATGGTGCTGGCTAACCTTGGCATCACGCAGGATCTCTACCATGCATTTCTGGAAACGCCCGTTGAGCTGAAGGTCGGGGCGCTGGAAATTAACAAGAACATGCTGCTGTGGATCAACGATGCGCTAATGGCGGTATTCTTCCTGCTGGTGGGTCTTGAGGTTAAGCGTGAGCTGGTTCTGGGCTCGCTTGCCAGCCGCCAGCGCGCGGCGTTTCCTGTGATCGCAGCCATCGGCGGAATGGTCGTTCCGGCGTTGCTCTTCCTGGCGTTCACCTGGCAGGATCCTGTTGCGCGTGACGGCTGGGCGATCCCGGCCGCGACGGATATCGCCTTTGCGCTCGGTGTCTTAGCCTTGCTCGGTAGCCGCGTGCCGGTGGCCCTGAAAATCTTCCTGATGGCGCTGGCGATCATCGATGACCTGGGCGCCATTGTGATTATCGCGCTGTTCTACACCAGCGATCTGTCGATCCTGTCCCTGAGCGTCGCCGCCGGGGCGATTGCGGTGCTGGCGCTGCTGAACATCTTCAATGTTCGCCGTATCGGTATCTATATCCTGGTGGGGATGGTGCTGTGGACGGCGGTGCTAAAATCCGGCGTGCACGCCACGCTGGCAGGCGTGATTGTGGGCTTCTTCGTGCCGCTTAAACCGCAGGACGGCAAGTCGCCTGCCAAACAGCTGGAGCATGTGCTGCACCCGTGGGTTGCCTTTATGATCCTGCCGCTGTTTGCGTTTGCCAACGCGGGCGTCTCCCTCGGCGGCGTGACGCTGGACGGGCTGACGTCCGTGCTGCCGCTGGGCATCATTGCCGGGCTGTTTATTGGTAAGCCGTTGGGCATTAGCCTCTTCTGCTGGCTGGCGACGAAGCTGAAGCTGGCGTCATTACCGCACGGCACAACGTTTGGTCAAATTATGGCCGTCGGCGTGCTGTGTGGCATCGGGTTTACGATGTCGATCTTTATCTCGACCCTTGCGTTTGGTGCGCATGCGCCTGAGCTTATCGTCTGGGCTAAACTCGGCATTCTCATCGGATCATTACTGGCCGCGGTAATCGGTTATACCTTGTTGAAGGTGAAGTTGTCCGGCCAGGCCGTACAGGCATAACGGAACACCGGGAGGAGGCGATCCTCCTTCCGATATACACTCAGGGAGAGAAGACGCGATGTCTCATTTAAATTACAACCATCTGTACTACTTCTGGCACGTCTACAAACAGGGCTCGGTGGTGGGGGCGGCAGAGGCGCTCTACCTGACTCCGCAAACCATCACCGGGCAAATCAAGGCCCTGGAAGAGCGCCTGCAGGGCAAGCTGTTCAAGCGTAAAGGGCGTGGGATTGAACCCAGCGAACTGGGTGAACTGGTGTTCCGCTATGCGGACAAAATGTTCACCCTGAGCCAGGAGATGCTGGATATCGTCAACTATCGCAAAGAGTCGAACCTGCTCTTTGACGTGGGCGTGGCGGATGCGCTGTCCAAACGGCTGGTGAGCGGCGTGCTGGATGCGGCGGTAGTCGAAGACGAGCAAATCCACCTGCGCTGCTTTGAATCCACCCACGAGATGCTGCTGGAACAGCTGAGCCAGCACAAGCTGGACATGATTATCTCGGACTGCCCGATTGACTCCACCCAGCAGGAAGGGCTGTTCTCGGTGAAGATTGGCGAATGCGGCGTGAGCTTCTGGTGCATTAATCCACCGCCGGAGAAACCGTTCCCCGCGTGCCTTGAAGAGCGCCGTCTGCTGGTGCCGGGAAGACGTTCCATGCTCGGACGCAAGCTGCTGAACTGGTTTAACTCGCAGGGGCTGAAGGTAGAAATCCTCGGTGAGTTCGACGATGCGGCGCTGATGAAAGCCTTTGGCGAAGCCCATAATGCGATCTTCGTTGCGCCGACGCTGTACGCGCACGATCTCTATTCAGACGACAAGATTACGGAGATAGGCAGAGTGGATAACGTGATGGAGGAGTATCACGCCATATTTGCCGAAAGAATGATTCAGCACCCGGCGGTGCAGCGAATCTGCAATCGTGACTACTCGGTGCTGTTTACGCCACCGGCAATCTGAAGGCATAAAAAAACCCGCGTTAAGCGGGTTCTTTAAACAAGCAACAACAAGTAGCGATTAAGCCAGTTTGTTGATCTGCGCGGTCAGGTTTGCTTTATGACGCGCTGCTTTGTTTTTGTGGATCAGACCTTTAGCAGCCTGACGATCCACGATTGGTTGCATTTCGTTAAATGCGTTCTGCGCTGCAGCTTTGTCGCCTGCTTCGATTGCTGCGTATACTTTCTTGATGAAAGTACGCATCATAGAGCGACGGCTTGCGTTGTGCTTACGAGCCTTTTCAGACTGAACGGCACGTTTCTTAGCTGATTTGATATTAGCCAAGTCCAACTCCCAAATATGTTCTATGTGGACAATTCAAAGGCCGAGGAATATGCCCTCTTTGCCTTCTTTTGTCAATGGATTTGTGCAAATAAGCGCCGTTAATTAGCGACGCTACGTTACGTAGTGATGGCGCAGGATTCTACCAGCTTGTCTTCCCTGAATACAGCCTTTCGGCATAAAAATCGCAGTTCAGGAGCAGATTTTTTCGCTGCGAAAGGTCAGCCTGATGAAATCATTACGGCTTTCTGTTTTGCGCGAACAATCGCCGGTTAACCTTAACCGCTGTACAAGGTATACTTTGGCGATTTTCACTGTTTTGAGCCAGACATGAAGCTGATACGCGGCATACATAATCTCAGCAGCGCGCCACACGGGTGCGTGCTGACTATTGGTAATTTCGACGGCGTGCATCGTGGTCATCAGGCGCTGTTGCAGGGATTGCGTAAAGAAGGGGAGGCCCGCGGCCTGCCCGTTGTAGTGATGATTTTCGAGCCGCAGCCGCTGGAGCTGTTCGCGGGCGATAAATCTCCCGCCCGACTCACTCGCCTGCGCGAGAAATTGCGCTATCTGGCGGAGTCCGGCGTGGACTATGTATTGTGTTTACGTTTCGATCGTCGCTTTGCCGCGCTGACAGCACAAAATTTCGTCAGCGACCTGCTGGTTAAGCGTCTTGGCGTACAGTTTCTCGCCGTGGGTGATGATTTCCGCTTTGGCGCTGGTCGTCAGGGCGATTTCTTGCTATTACAGAAGGCTGGTCTGGAGTATGGATTTGACGTCACCAGCGCGATGACCTTCTGCGAAGGCGGCGTACGCGTCAGCAGCACGGCGGTGCGTCAGGCGCTGGCTAATGATGACCTGGACACGGCAGAAACCCTGCTGGGGCATCCGTTCACTATCTCTGGCCGCGTGGTTCATGGCGATGCGCTGGGCCGCACGATAGGCTTCCCGACGGCGAATATACCGCTGCGTCGTCAGGTTTCCCCGGTTAAAGGGGTGTATGCGGTGGAAGTAGCAGGACTGGGCGATAAGCCGTTCTACGGCGTCGCCAACATTGGCACGCGTCCGACCGTCGCCGGTGTGCGTCAACAGTTAGAAGTGCACCTGCTGGACGTTGTAATGGACCTCTATGGTCGCCATATAGATGTGATACTGCGTAAAAAAATACGCAACGAGCAGCGATTTGGTTCGCTGGATGAACTAAAAGCGCAAATTGCGCGAGATGAATTGACGGCCCGCGAGTTTTTTGGGCTTTGAACCCGGCTTAACTGCCTACGTGATAAATACGGAACCGAGAATCTGATGAGTGACTATAAATCAACCCTGAATTTGCCGGAAACAGGGTTCCCGATGCGCGGCGATCTCGCCAAGCGCGAACCGGGAATGCTGGCGCGTTGGACCGATGATGACCTGTACGGCATCATTCGTGCAGCCAAAAAAGGCAAAAAAACCTTCATTCTGCATGATGGCCCTCCATATGCGAATGGCAGCATTCATATTGGTCACTCGGTTAACAAGATTCTGAAAGACATTATCGTGAAGTCCAAAGGCCTCACGGGATATGACTCGCCTTACGTTCCAGGCTGGGACTGCCACGGTCTGCCAATCGAGCTGAAAGTGGAGCAAGAGTTTGGCAAGCCTGGTGAGAAGTTCACCGCCGCCGAGTTCCGTGCGAAGTGCCGCGAATACGCAGCCACGCAGGTTGACGGTCAGCGCGCTGACTTCATCCGTCTGGGCGTGCTGGGCGACTGGTCGCATCCGTACCTGACCATGGACTTCAAAACTGAAGCCAACATCATCCGTGCGCTGGGTAAAATCATCGGTAACGGCCACCTGCACAAAGGCGCTAAGCCGGTGCACTGGTGCGTGGACTGCCGTTCTGCGCTGGCAGAAGCGGAAGTTGAATATTACGACAAAACCTCTCCATCTATCGACGTGGCGTTCCAGGCCGTCGATCAGGATGCGGTGAAAGCTAAATTTGGCGTCTCCTCGGTAAACGGCCCGATCTCTCTGGTGATCTGGACCACCACCCCGTGGACCCTGCCAGCCAACCGCGCGATCTCCCTGTCCGGTGAGTTCGAATACGCGCTGGTTCAGGTTGAAGGTCAGGCGGTTATCCTGGCGAAAGATCTGGTTGAGAGCGTGCTGAAGCGCGCGCATATCAGCGACTACACCGTGCTGGGCACCGTGAAAGGCGACGCGCTGGAGCTGATGCGCTTCAAACACCCGTTCCTGGACTTCGACGTTCCGGCGATCCTGGGCGACCACGTGACGCTGGAAGCGGGTACCGGTGCGGTGCATACCGCCGGTGGCCACGGTCCTGACGACTACAACATCAGCCTGAAGTACGGTCTGGAAATCGCTAACCCGGTTGGCCCGGACGGATCTTATCTGCCTGGCACCTACCCGGCGCTGGACGGTATCAACGTCTTCAAAGCGAACGACATCATCGTCGACATGCTGCGCACCAGCGGCGCGCTGCTGCACGTTGAAAAAATGCAGCACAGCTATCCGTGCTGCTGGCGTCACAAGACCCCGATCATCTTCCGTGCGACCCCGCAGTGGTTCGTCAGCATGGATCAGAAAGGCCTGCGCGAGCAGTCTCTGAAAGAGATCAAAGGCGTGCAGTGGATCCCTGACTGGGGCCAGGCGCGTATCGAATCCATGGTGGCTAACCGTCCTGACTGGTGTATCTCCCGTCAGCGTACCTGGGGCGTGCCGATGTCTCTGTTCGTACATAAAGAGACGCAGGAGCTGCACCCGAACACCCTGGAACTGATGGAAGAAGTGGCGAAGCGCGTCGAAGTTGACGGCATTCAGGCGTGGTGGGATCTCGACGCCCGCGACATCCTGGGCGCTGACGCAGACAACTACGAGAAAGTGCCGGATACCCTGGACGTGTGGTTCGACTCCGGGTCTACTCACTCCTCCGTGGTTGACGTGCGTCCGGAATTTGCCGGTCACGCTGCCGATATGTATCTGGAAGGATCTGACCAACACCGCGGCTGGTTCATGTCATCTCTGATGATCTCCACCGCCATGAAGGGTAAAGCGCCTTACCGTCAGGTACTGACTCACGGCTTCACCGTGGATGGTCAGGGCCGCAAGATGTCCAAATCTATCGGTAACACCGTTTCTCCGCAGGATGTGATGAACAAGCTGGGCGCAGACATTCTGCGTCTGTGGGTGGCCTCTACCGATTACACCGGCGAAATGGCGGTGTCTGACGAGATCCTGAAGCGTGCTGCCGACAGCTATCGTCGTATCCGTAACACCGCGCGCTTCCTGCTGGCGAACCTGAACGGGTTCGATCCGGCAAAAGACATGGTGAAACCGGAAGAGATGGTGGTGCTGGACCGCTGGGCAGTAGGCTGCGCGAAAGCGGCGCAGGAAGATATCCTGAAAGCCTATGAGTCTTACGACTTCCACGAAGTGGTGCAGCGCCTGATGCGCTTCTGCTCCATCGAGATGGGCTCGTTCTACCTCGACATCATCAAAGACCGCCAGTACACCGCGAAGGCGGACAGCGTGGCGCGTCGTAGCTGCCAGACCGCGCTGTTCCACATCGCAGAAGCGCTGGTGCGCTGGATGGCGCCGATCATGTCCTTCACCGCGGACGAAATCTGGGGCTACCTGCCGGGCGACCGTGAGAAGTATGTGTTCACGGGCGAGTGGTACGAAGGTCTGTTCGATCTCTCCAGCACCGAAGCGATGAACGATGCCTTCTGGGACGAGCTGCTGAAAGTGCGTGGCGAAGTGAACAAGGTGATCGAGCAGGCGCGCGCGGACAAGAAAGTCGGCGGCTCCCTTGAAGCAGCAGTTACGCTGTATGCCGAACCGGAACTGGCGGCGAAGCTGACGGCGCTGGGCGATGAATTACGATTTGTCCTGTTGACCTCCGGTGCGAAAGTTGCGGATTATGCCGATGCTTCTGCTGATGCTCAGCAGAGCGAACTGCTCAAAGGACTGAAAGTCGCGCTGAGCAAAGCCGACGGTGAAAAATGCCCGCGTTGCTGGCATTACACTACCGATGTCGGCCAGGTGGCGGAACACGCAGACATCTGCGGACGCTGTGTAAGCAACGTCGCCGGTGACGGCGAAAAACGTAAGTTTGCCTGATGAGTAAAACTCTCTGTTCAACAGGACTGCGCTGGCTGTGGCTGGTTGTGGTGGTGCTGATTATCGATCTGGGCAGCAAGTTCCTGATCCTCCAGAACTTTGCTCTGGGGGAGACGGTTCCGCTGTTCCCGTCGCTTAACCTGCACTACGCGCGTAACTACGGCGCAGCGTTTAGTTTCCTTGCCGACAGCGGTGGCTGGCAGCGCTGGTTCTTTGCGGGTATCGCTCTCGGTATCTGTGTGATCCTCGCGGTGCTGATGTACCGCTCGAAGGCGACGCAAAAGCTGAATAACATCGCCTACGCGCTGATCATTGGCGGTGCGCTGGGCAACCTGTTTGACCGCCTGTGGCACGGCTTTGTGGTCGATATGATCGACTTCTACGTCGGCGACTGGCACTTCGCGACCTTTAACCTGGCCGACACCGCAATTTGCGTTGGCGCCGCGTTAATCGTGCTGGAAGGCTTCCTGCCTAAACCCGCCGCGAAAGAGCAGGCGTAACACACTCGCCCGGCGGCGTAACGCCACCGGGCAAAACAAGCGAGCAATTTGCATGTCTAAATCCGTACAGAGCAACAGCGCGGTTCTCGTTCACTTCACGCTGAAGCTGGATGACGGCTCCACGGCCGAATCCACCCGCAATAACGGCAAACCAGCCCTGTTTCGTCTTGGCGATACCTCCCTGTCTGAAGGTCTTGAGCAGCAGCTTCTGGGCCTGAAAGAGGGAGAGAAAAAAGCCTTTTCGCTGGAGCCGGATGCCGCGTTTGGCGTGCCGAGTCCGGACCTGATCCAGTATTTCTCGCGCCGCGAGTTTATGGACGCGGGTGAACCGGAAATTGGCGCGATTATGCTCTTTACCGCTATGGACGGCAGCGAAATGCCTGGCGTGATCCGCGAAATTAACGGCGACTCTATTACCGTTGACTTCAACCATCCGCTTGCCGGGCGTACCGTTCATTTTGATGTTGAAGTGCTGGAAATCGATCCTGCACTGGAGGCCTGAAATGCAGATCCTGTTGGCTAACCCGCGTGGCTTCTGCGCCGGTGTAGACCGCGCTATCAGCATTGTTGAAAACGCGCTGGAGATTTACGGCGCGCCGATTTATGTGCGTCACGAAGTGGTGCACAACCGCTACGTGGTCGACAGCCTGCGCGAGCGCGGCGCCATCTTTATCGAGCAGATCAGCGAAGTGCCGGACGGGGCGATCCTGATCTTCTCCGCGCACGGCGTCTCGCAGGCGGTACGTAACGAAGCGAAAAGCCGCGACCTGACCGTCTTCGATGCCACCTGTCCGCTGGTGACAAAAGTGCATATGGAAGTGGCGCGCGCCAGCCGTCGTGGTGAAGAGTCGATTCTGATTGGCCATGCCGGTCATCCGGAAGTCGAAGGCACCATGGGGCAGTACAGCAACCCGGAAGGGGGGATGTATCTGGTTGAGTCGCCTGAAGATGTCTTTACGCTGAACGTTAAAAATGAGGCCCGTCTGTCGTTTATGACCCAGACGACGCTCTCCGTAGACGATACCTCAGACGTGATTGACGCGCTGCGTCAGCGCTTCCCGAAAATCGTCGGTCCGCGTAAGGATGATATCTGCTACGCGACCACTAACCGTCAGGAAGCGGTGCGCGCGCTGGCTGGACAGGCGGATGTGGTGCTGGTGGTCGGCTCCAAAAACTCGTCTAACTCCAACCGTCTGGCCGAACTGGCGCAGCGTATGGGGAAAGCGGCGTTTCTGATCGACGATGCTACGGACATTCAGGAAGCGTGGGTGAAAGAGGCGAAATGTGTAGGCGTCACCGCAGGCGCTTCCGCGCCGGATATTCTGGTGCAAAACGTGATTACCCGTCTGCAGGAGCTGGGCGGTGGCGAGGCTATTCCGCTGGAAGGGCGTGAAGAGAACATCGTTTTCGAAGTCCCGAAAGAACTGCGAGTGGATATCCAGCAAATCGATTGAGAAAACGGGGAGCCTGGCTCCCCGTTTTGCTAATGGAATAACTCCATTCAGCTTGCGCTCAGGTGCCATGGCCGATGGTTCGCCTGTCTTCCTCCGTCTGTTTTGGCGTGAGTGGTGGGATAGACTTTTAGCTGCCTGGACGTATCTATATAGATCTCAGCTTATTACACCAGACCTGAACGGAGCCGGCATCGAAACAGAACGCGTTCGTATTTCAATCCAGTACCAGTGGAATACAGGAATACAAATCCGGTTTACCTTCGCTTAACAACGCATTAATTTCTCCCTCCGCAAACAGGCTCAAATCAAAAAAATCGCAGAGACCATTTCTTAAAATCCCCAAATGAATTCAGCACGATTAGCGTCTGATGACGGCTCCCAACACAATCAATCTCCACATAAACTATCCTATATATATTATGTATATATCCTGATGATTGTATTTTAGATATAAATCACGCCTGCCTTTAAAAATAAATCAAGACGGTTTTGAGTCCAGATTGACATTGCCTTTGTTTGTGCTGGTCTGGTTTTATTATTTTGTTTTGATTGGGCTTTTTATGAAGTCCAGTTTGATACTTTTATTTATTTGTCTTTTTATGCGTTAAATTCATAATCCTCCGCGCATATAAAATCACTCTTTGGATTTTGCTTCATCTGTTTGATATCGGACAGGGGTTTCTCTGTCTGAAGCAAAGGCTATTGGTTGTTTTTATGTTTTTACACTTTTAAAGGAAAAAAAGTTGTTAAATCGCCATCATCCACGGGGTCAAAATGAATCCTAAACTCAGTAAACTGTCTGCGACGGTTTGCCTGTTTTCGCAATTATTCAGCATCGCCTTACCGACCTTCGTGCCGGTTATTGCGCTCGCGCAGAATAAGCCGCAAACGCTCGCAGAAATAACCACCACACCTTATATTCTGAAAAAAGGCGAAACGGTCTCCGTTGTTGCCGCGCGTTATTCTCTCAGCGTCGATGCGCTGAAAAAACTTAACGTCTTCAGAACCTTTAGTAAGCCTTTCGAGAAACTCGGAGAAGGTGATGAAATCGATGTTCCGGTAAATAACACCACCAAAAAAGATACTGCCGGATATACCCCTGAGGGTGCTGACGCCTTCTGGGCAAACCGGGCCTCCTCGCTCGGCAACACTCTCTCTTCAGACCATCCTGCCGATCAGGCAGCCTCGATGGCCAAAAGCATGGCCACCGGTGCGACGGTCTCCACCGTTGAGCAGTGGCTCGGTCAGTTCGGCACCGCGAAAGCGAAGCTGAACCTGGACGATGATTTCACCCTCGACGGCTCATCGCTCGACGTCCTGCTGCCGCTCTATGATCAGCAGGATAACCTGCTGTTCACGCAGCTTGGTTACCGGAACAAGGATTCCCGTAATACCCTCAATGCCGGCCTCGGTTTCCGTACCTTCCACGGCAACTGGATGTACGGCATCAACAGCTTCTATGATGACGACGTGACGGGTAATAACCGCCGCCTGGGCGTGGGTCTGGAAGCCTGGACCGATTACCTGAAACTCGGCGCCAACAGCTACACCGGCCTGACGGACTGGCACCAGTCCCGTGACTTCGCCGATTACGATGAACGCCCGGCTGACGGTTTCGACATCCGCGCCGAAGGCTGGCTGCCGGCTTATCCGCAGCTCGGCGGCAAACTGGTGTACGAGCAGTATCGCGGTGATGAGGTCGCCCTGTTCAGCAAGGACGACCGTTCCAGCGATCCGAAAGCGGTCACCCTGGGCCTGAACTATACGCCGGTGCCGCTGGTGACGGTGGGTGTTGACCACCGCCAGGGGCAGAGCGGGCAGAATGACACCAGCTTTAATCTCGAATTTAACTACGAGCTCGGTCTGCCGTGGAACCAGCAGATCGACGATTCGCTGGTGGCCGCACGCCGCACGCTGGCAGGCAGCCGTCTTGATCTGGTCGATCGTAACAACGAAATCGTCCTTGAGTATAAAAAACAGGATCTGATCCACCTGACCCTGCCGGCGCTTCTCGAAGGCAAAGCCAGTGACAAAGGTAACATCAGCGCCACCGTCAAGGCCAAATACGGTGTCGATCATATTGAATGGGACTACAGCGAAATCCTTGCGGCGAAGGGCAGTGCCGTCGCCGTCAACAAGCAGACGCTGGAGATCACCTTCCCGCCGTATCAGACCACCGGCAGCAATGTGTACCACATCAGCGCGGTGGCCTACGATCCGCAGCACAACAAGTCAAACCGTGAAACCACGGAAATTCGCGTCAGCGAGCCGGATGCGACCATCAGTGACGGGGACCTGATTGTCACCGTGGACGGAGCGGCCGCCAACGGCGAGGCCACCGACACGGTGCAGGCGAAAGTCACCGACAGCGCGCACCACGCGGTCGCCGGGGTGAAAGTTGAGTTTACCGCAGACAACGAGACGCGGGTGATGACGGCCTCGGCGGTCACCGACGCAAACGGTCTGGCGACAACCAACCTGACTAACATCCACGCGGGCAAATCAAACGTGACCGCCACGGTGAACGGTTCAGCCCGCAGCGTCCCTGTCAGCTTTGTCGCCGACAGCGGCAGCGCGGTGATTGCCGACGGCAACCTCACCGTTACCCGCGACAACGGTAAAGCGAACAACAGCGACACCAACCACGTTCAGGCGAAAGTCACGGACAAAAACGGCAACACCGTTTCGGGCACCACGGTGAGCTTCTCCAGCACCGTCAGCGGGGCCACTATGGTGACGGCGTCTGCGGTCACGGATGAAAACGGTATCGCAGGCACCGACCTGACCAGCACCATGTCGGGCGTGGTTCCGGTGAAAGCCGCGGTGAACGGTACCGACAAATCGGTCGACACCCACTTCGCCCAGGATGACAGCAGCGCCACCATTGGTGCGGGCGATTTTGTCCTCACCACGGATAACGCGAAAGCCAACGGCAGCGCCACCAACGCGGTGAAGGCGACCGTAAAAGACGCGAACGGCCTGCCGCTTGCTGGCGTGGTGGTCAGCTTCAGCGCCACCAACGGGGCGAACGTTGCCAGCGCGAAGGCCACCACCGACCAGAGCGGGGTCGCCACTACCACGCTGACCAGCACGAAAGCCGGAATCTCTGCGGTAACCGCCAGCGTCAGCAATGCCACGGGCGGCAGCAGCCAGTCGCTGGACGCGCATTTTGTCGCGGACGACAGCACGGCGACGATTTCTGCCGGTAACCTGACTGTGACCACCGACAACGCAAAAGCGGACGGCAGCGCCACCAACGCGGTGAAAGCGATTGTCACGGATGCGAACGGCAACGTTCTCGCCGGACAGAGCGTGAGCTTCTCTGCCTCCAACGGCGCAACGGTGATTACCGCCTCAGCCACCACGGACGCTGACGGTGTGGCAACGACGACGCTGACCAACAGCAAATCCGGGATTACCAGCGTGACCGCCACGGTCAACGGCAACAGCCAGTCGGTAGACACCACCTTCCTGGCCGACAGCAGCACGGCGGGTATCAGTTCCGGTAACCTGACGGTGACCACCGATAACGCGAAAGCGGACGG
>NZ_JUMS01000054.1:0-2005 GCF_001059415.1 Enterobacter sp. 940_PEND | reverse complement strand
GCAAAAGGGGATGATAAGTTTATCACCACCGACTATTTGCAACAGTGCCCGCTATGTTGCAGAACCCAATGACGTGCAGCTGGCGCGCTATTTTCATCTTGATGAGCGGGATCTTGCCTTCATTAACCAGCGGCGGGGAAGGCATAACCGGCTGGGAATTGCGCTTCAGCTCACCACCGCCCGTTTTCTGGGCACCTTTCTGACAGACTTAACCCGGGTTCTGCCAGGTGTTCAGCAATTTGTCGCGGTGCAGCTTAATATTCGCCGTCCGGAAGTCCTTACAGCGTGCCGGTTACTCGCTTTGTCTGCTGGAGCGCCTTCAGGATGCACTACGTCGAAGGGACATCTGGCTCGAAAACAGCGATCGCTGGGGAAATCCCCGCGAGAAGCTGTTGCAGGGGGAAGAATGGCAGGCTCAGCGGGTCCCCGTTTGCCGGGCGCTGGGACATCCCACTGATGGACATAAAGGCGTGCAACAGTTGGCGGTCCAGCTAGATGAAACCTGGAAAACCGTCGCATCCCGCTTTGAAGGAAATGCGGAGGTTCATATTTGCCATGACGGTAAACATCCTTCCCTGACTATCAGCAGCCTGGAGAAACTGGAGGAGCCACCATCGTTGCATCGTCTCAACAGTCGGGTAAGGCTGCTACTCCCGCCAGTAGATTTGACGGAACTGTTGCTTGAAATAGATGCCAGAACGGGATTTACACGTGAGTTTACGCATGTCAGTGAATCCGGGGCCCGGGCACAGGATCTGCACATCAGCCTGTGCGCGGTCCTGATGGCAGAGGCCTGCAATATCGGGCTGGAACCGCTGATAAAGCACAATATACCGGCGCTGACGCGCCACCGGCTTAGCTGGGTAAAACAGAATTACCTCCGGGCAGAAACGCTGGTCAGCGCCAATGCCCGCCTGGTTGATTTTCAGTCCACACTGGAGCTTGCTGGCCGCTGGGGTGGTGGCGAAGTGGCTTCAGCTGATGGCATGCGCTTTGTCACGCCGGTGAAAACCGTCAATTCAGGACCTAACAGAAAATATTTTGGTTCCGGACGTGGCATCACCTGGTACAACTTCGTCTCTGATCAGTACTCTGGATTCCACGGCATCGTTGTCCCCGGCACATTACGAGATTCCATTTTTGTGCTGGAAGGCCTTCTGGAGCAGCAGACAGGGCTGAATCCGGTTGAGATCATGACAGACACAGCCGGTACCAGCGACATTATTTTTGGCCTCTTCTGGCTGCTGGGATACCAGTTTTCCCCCCGGCTTGCCGATGCCGGTGAAGCGGTATTCTGGCGAGTGGATAAATCGGCAAATTACGGTGCACTGGACGAACTGGCACGTGGTTGTGCCGATCTGTCGAAAGCCGAGGATCAGTGGGATGAGATGATGCGAACCGCCGGTTCGCTGAAACTGGGCACCATTCATGCTTCAGAACTCATTCGCTCTTTGCTGAAAAGCTCGCGCCCATCAGGGCTGGCACAGGCGATCATGGAAGTGGGGCGCGTCAACAAGACGCTGTACCTTCTTAATTATATTGATGATGAGGATTATCGTCGGCGGATCCTGACGCAGCTAAACCGGGGGGAAGGCCGCCATGCTGTGGCGAGGGCGATCTGCTACGGGCAGCGCGGTGAGATCAGAAAGCGCTATCGTGAAGGTCAGGAAGATCAGCTGGGGGCACTGGGCCTGGTCACTAACGCAGTGGTACTGTGGAACACACTTTATATGCAGGAAGCCCTGAGCTGGATACGCAGTAATGGAGAAGAAATCGGGGTTGAAGATATCGCCCGGTTGTCCCCACTGATGCACGGGCATATCAATATGCTGGGGCATTATACGTTTACGCTACCGGAGGATATTTTGAAGGGGGAACTGAGAGAACTAAATTTCAATTTAAACAATGAATTAACTTCTTAGCGTACGTTTTCGTTCCATTGGCCCTCAAACCCCATAGTGAATTCAGCACTAAGCGCCGTCAGACCCGAAAAGAGATTTTCCTC